>JBEKGL010000387.1:0-4830 GCA_050012815.1 Thermoguttaceae bacterium | reverse complement strand
TTCGGCGAGTCGTTCGACCGATATTCCCGCGTTTCATGCCCTGTGGCTGAAAAATCGTCTTGACGCCGGATATTGCAAGTGGATGAATCCCTTCAACGGGCGAACGGTTTATGTCAGCTTCGAGCGGGCCAGGGCGTTTGTGTTTTGGACGAAAAATGCCGCCCCGATTCTGCCGTTCTTGCCGGAACTCGACCGGCGTGGATTGGCCTACTATTTCCAGTTCACGATCAACGACTACGAGGCCGAAGGTTTTGAACCGCATGTCCCGCCGCTTGTGGAACGAGTGGTTACGTTCAAGCGGCTTTCGCAAACGCTTGGAAAAGACCGCGTTATCTGGCGATACGATCCGCTGCTGCTGACTGACACATTGACGGTTGACGATCTCTTGGCCAAGGTGGAGCGAATCGGGCGGGAACTTCATCCATACACCGAAAAGTTGGTGTTCAGCTTTGCCGACATTGCCGGATATGCGAAGGTGCAAAAGAATCTCGAACTATCGGGCATTCGATACCGCGAGTTCGACGCATCGGCCATGCACGCCTTTGCCGCCGGGCTGTCCCGTTTGTTGGCCGATTGGAAAATCCCGGCATGTACCTGTGCCGAGTTCGTTGATCTTTCGCCGTATGGCATCGGGCACAATCGCTGCATCGACGGCGAGTTGCTGCTGAAAATCTCCCACAACGACCGCGAATTATTGCACGCCTTCAACGCCGATTCCGACGCCGGTGCAAACCTGTTGGGCATCGGCACACTCAATCAAGACGCTCTGAAAGACAAGGGCCAGCGCAAAGCCTGCGGATGTATCGTCAGCAAGGACATTGGCCAATACAACACCTGCCCGCACTTATGCCGATATTGTTACGCCAATACGTCGCCGGAAATAGTGCAAAGCAATATGGAGCACATTTCTGCGGAAGGGGAAACTAACGTGGCGGACCGGATCGCTCAAGGCGGATCGCGAGAAACATGAGCGGCAATAGTGATCTTAGCCAGAAGCGGCAATTGCGGCATTAGCCCGAAGGGCTTTAACAAGATAGCCCAGGGTTGCCGCGTAGCGGCTACCCTGGGGAATCGTTACCAACCACCTTCCTCAACCCTGAAGGGGTTGCGTAATGCGTCGCCTCAATCCCAAACGTACCGTTCGTCGAACACCACACCGTGTTTTTTCAGGATCTGCCGGAGTTCGTCCTGGAACGAAATCTGCCGATGATGCTCTTTTTGCGTTCGGATGTATTCCCGCACGCGCTCTTTTTGCGACTGGCTGACTGAAAACGCGCCGTAGCCCGCTTGCCATTGAAACAGGCTCCATTGCGGGCTCTTTTTCTTTGCCCAAAGCGACGAGGCCCGTTTCAGTTCTTTCACCCATTCGGCCAAGGCGATCATCCGCGATTGGTTGGCCAGCAAGTGGACGTGATCGGTCGCTCCGCCCACGATGATGGCGGGACAATCGAGATTGGCGGAAATGCCTGCGAGGTATCGGTGCATCTCATCGCGCAGATCGGAGTTTTGCAGCAATGCGCGGCGCTCTTTGGTAGAGAAAATAATATGCACCAACACGTTGGCCAGGGATTGCGGCATGGTTGCATTGCCTCCGAAACCCCGTTGGGGTTTTTGGTTGTTTTCCAGAACCATTATCCCAGGGTAGCCGCTGCGCGGCAACCCTGGGCTATCATATTAAAAGCCCTTCGGGCTAACTGCTGTCGCGGCAACCCTGGGCTGTCATATTACAAGCCCTTCGGGCTAACTGCTGTCGCGGCAACCCTGGGCTGTCATATTACAAGCCCTTTGGGCTCTCTGCCGTCGCACCAAATCCCGTTGGGGATTTTTGATGGTTTTTCGGCCCTGTTATCTCAAAAAATTAGATTAGCGGAAAAGGCCTGATTTCGTAAAATCTTATCCTATAATTGCTTATTGCTTTACCGTGAACGTTTCATAGGATCCCTGGAATATGTCTAAATTATGTTGTTTTGACGCCTTGCTGGGGCTTTTTTTGGCGGGTTTTTTACTCGGTTGCGGAGGGGCGCCGTCGCTTGCTCCGCCGCCCGTGCCTAAGGTTACAGTCAGCAGGCCCATTGTGCGCGAGGTTACCGATTATGAGGATTTTACCGGGCGCACGGACGCGATAAGCACGGTTGATATCCGCGCGCGTGTAACCGGCTACCTTATGAAGGTCACTTTCAAGGACGGCGACATAGTCAAGGAAGGCGAATTGCTGTACCAGATCGATCCCCGGCCGTTTCAAGCGGCCCTGGACCAAGCCAATGGTCAGGTGGAGCGTCTGGAGGCGGAGAAGAAACTGTTGGTCATTCAGGTGGATCGCTACACAAAACTTGCCGAGAAGGGCGCGGGCAGCCAACAGGATCTTGATGAGTACGTGTCCAAGCAGGCCGAGAACGTCGGCGCGATAAAGGCGGCCGAGGCCCAAGTCGATATGGCCAACCTGAACCTCGGATTCACGCAAATAACCGCGCCGTTGACCGGACGGATCAGTCGCACCTTGATCACGCCGGGAAACCTGGTCAACGCCGATACGACGATGCTGACCACCATCAAGTCGATCGATCCGATGTACGCTTACTTCGACATCGAGGAGCCCGTGGTATTGCGGCTGCGGAAAATGATCCGCGAGGGGGTCATAAAATCGCATAGCGCCAAGGACGTGCAAATCCAAATGGGACTGGCCGACGACGTTGAGCGGCAGTTTCCATTGCACGGCACGGTCGATTTCACCAATAACACCATCGATCCGCAGACCGGCACGCTGCAGGTGCGCGGCGTATTTAAAAATTCATTTACGCCCGGAGAACCGCCGGTCCTAACGCCCGGTTTGTTCGTGCGGGTGCGTTTGCGAATGGGCGATTCGCATCAAGCGCTGCTGGTGACGGAACGGGCGATCGGCACCGACCAGGGCGAAAAATTCGTTTACGTCATCGACAAGGATAACAAGGTCGGTTATCGCCGCGTAAAGCTGGGAATGCTTTTCGACGGCCTGCAAGCGATTGAACAGGGCCTGAAAGCGGACGACACGGTGGTGGTCAACGGAGTGCAGCGGATTCGTCCCGGGATTCAGGTGGAAGCCGACGAGGTGGACATGGCCTCCTTGGTCGGTCCGGCCGGATCGCAAGGCGGATCGGGCAAGCAGTCTGCCGATGTGAAAGCAGTCGATAAAAAAGCATCGGGTGATAAGCCCGCGGAAAAAAAGCCCGCCGATGTCAAGTCCATAGCCATCCCAGATGCGCCTAAGCCCTGATAGGTGGCATCCATGATCTCCCGTTTTTTCATCAATCGGCCGATCTTTGCCTCGGTGTTGTCGATTGTCATCGTGATAGCCGGGGCCGTGGCGATTCCATCGTTGCCCATCGCCCAATATCCGGACATCACGCCTCCGACCGTGCAGGTGTCGTGCATGTATCCGGGGGCGAGCGCCCAAGTGGTGGCCGACACGGTGGCGGCGCCTATCGAGCAGCAGGTCAACGGCGTGGAGAACATGCTCTACATGTCGTCGCAGTGCACCAATGACGGGGCTTACGTCCTGACTGTGACTTTCGATATTGGCACGAATCTGAAGATAGCCTTGGTGCAGGTGCAAAACCGGGTGCAGTTGGCCATGCCGCAGATGCCCCAACAGGTGCAATTGCAGGGGATCAATATCAAGAAGAAAAATCCCAGCATCCTCATGGCCGTCAACCTGTTTTCGCCGGACAGCCGGTACGACACGTTGTACTTGTCGAACTACGCCATGCTCCACGTCAGAGACGAACTGATGCGGTTGCCGGGCGTTAGCGACGTGACATTTCTCGGCGAGCGGGACTATGCCATTCGAGTCTGGCTCGATCCGGAGAAGATGGCAGCGCGGAATCTCACCGCCAACGACGTGGTTAATGCCGTCCAGGAGCAGAACCAGCAGGTGGCGGCCGGACAGCTTGGGCAGCCGCCCGCGGTGGCCGGTCAGAATTTTCAACCCACATTCACAGCTTTGGGCCGGCTGGTCGATCCGCAGCAGTTCGGCCGGATCGTGGTTAAAACCGGTCCGCCGGCGCAGGGCAGTATGGACGTGCCCCTTGTGCGGTTGTGCGACGTCGCCCGGATCGAACTAGGCGCACAGCAATACGACCAGGCGTGTCGAATCGACGGGATGCCGTCGGTCGGGCTGGCGATCTTCCAGACGCCCACGGCCAACATGCTGGATACCTACGACACTACGCCGTTCATAAGCGAGTCGATCGTGGAGGTTTTGAAGACGCTTCGGGACGCGATAATTTTGGTGGCCATCGTGGTGCTGGTATTTTTGCAGAACTGGCGTGCGACGGTCATTCCGCTGGTGGCCGTGCCTGTGGCCATCGTGGGCACGTTCGCGGTGATGGCGGGCATGGGCTTTAGTCTCAACAACCTTTCGCTATTTGGATTGGTGCTGGCCATCGGCATCGTGGTGGACGACGCCATCGTGGTGGTGGAAAACGTGGAACGGTGGCTAGCGGCGGGATTGCCGCCGAAAGAGGCGGCGATCAAGGCCATGGAAGAGGTGACCGGGCCGGTAATCGCGGTGGGCTTGGTGCTGTGCGCGGTGTTCGTGCCTTGCGCGTTCATCAGCGGGATCACGGGTCAGTTTTTCCGGCAGTTCGCCTTGACGATTGCCGTATCCACGGTGATATCGGCGTTTAATTCGCTCACGCTCAGTCCGGCTTTGGCCGCGCTGCTTTTAAAGCCGCACGGGGCCAAGCGTGATCCGCTCTCGGTGATACTCGACGGATTGTTGGGTTGGTTTTTCAAGATGTTCAATTGGGGTTTTACGCTGTCGACGAATTATTACAGCCGGATGGTGGGCATTTT
>JBEKGL010000386.1:0-4393 GCA_050012815.1 Thermoguttaceae bacterium | reverse complement strand
CGGCCCCTCTCCCGACCAACCTTCGGTCGGTGCCCGGCGAGGGGAGTTATTTTGCAAGCATTCACACCAATCCCCATCTTTTGCGGCGGTACCAATCTAGCGACAGCAGGCAGACGATCATCAGGAAGAATGGCCAGGTGTCCCAAAAAGTTTTTTTGGTCTCTTGTTGGATTTCCAGGGTCGAGGTCTGTTGAGTGAGGCGGGTTATCAACTCGGAAAGTTGTTCGGGGGCCAGCGATTGGCCGCCGGTCATGGCGGCCAGACTTTCCATCGTGGCGGAGTCGGCCGAGGCGTTGTCGAGTTCCAGGTTTTGTTGAAAGACCAGGAATCTGGCCCGGGCGGAACCAAAGAAAAAGGGGTCGGGAGTCTTTTCTTCGGGCGTGGAAGGTTTGGGATTTTCTTTTGGTGAAAAGACTCCCGACCCCTTTTTATTTTTAGCGGTGACTTCAACGGCATAGTCGCCCGCGGCTTGGGTGTCGCGGAAAGAACCGGTAATTTGGCCCTCTTGATGAACCAGCGGCACAGGGTGGCGTGAACCGTCGGGCTGGACGATCTCGGCCTTGAAATCGGCGTCTTTGAGCGGCTCGCCCGATGGGTCTTGCGCGCCGACGGTGAACTCCACGCGCTGGGATGGGGCCAGGCGGCGCTCAGCAAGCTTTACCCAAACCGCGCCTTCCTGGGCCTGGTCTTTTTTTGCCAGCCAGAGGATGATCTGGCGCCAAAATCGTTTATGGGCCGATTCGAAACCGCGCATCCACCAGTGCCAGGTGGAATCGCCGGCAAAGGCCATCGCCCGGCCGTCGCCGTATTGATGCGCGACCAACAGCGGCACGTTTGCCCCGGAATCGGCCAGGATTATCGCCCCGGGCGAAAGTCCGCGGAACTTGTATGCGCCGTCAAGCGGTGGCAGTTGCGACCACAGGCCCTCGTTCTTTTCGCGGTCCGGGGCCAAACGCAGGGCAAAGTGCATCAGTCCCAGGGCCGTGGGGCGCATGGGCAATGGGCCGGGCAATTGCAGATCGCCGCGCACCGGTTCGTCGGGGTTCTGCCGATCGAAGCGGTCCATGGTCACCGGCAGCACTTTATTTAGCGGAGTGGCGGCATATCCGCCCGCGCCGAAACTGTGGAATCCGCCGAGCATAATCAGGCCCGCGCCGCGCTCGACGTTTTGGGCCAGCATTTTTAATTCATCGTCTTGGAATACGGAAGAATCGACGTCGCCGAGGATGTAAACCTCGTACTTGCCGGACTTGAGCCGTTCGGCCAGATCGACCGGCCGGTTGGCCGGATCGCGGGGATCGATGCGAATGAAATCGACATTGATATCGGGCGAGGCGTCGAGCGCGCGGCGGATGAATTTTTGTTCCACGCGGAATCCGCCCTCGATGTACAGCACGTTCAGCCCGCCTGTAAGCACGTTGACGAATGTGCTGAGTTGATTGTTGGTGGTGACCAGTTCGCCGGGCTGATCGGGAACTTCCAGGGTAAGCTTGAATTCGCCGGGCGTTTGCGGGACGAAAGTGAATTGGACGTGCAGTAGTTGTCCGTCGGCGTCGGCCTTGAGGGTTTGCTCGGCCACGACTTCCATCTTGCCCGGCGCGGTCTCGAACAACACGCGCACGGGGATATCGCGATTGACGTAACCGTCGATGCGGATCTGCCCGCTTATGGCCAGTTCGTTTTTCACGAACACGGCTGGATTGACGACCAGATCCTTAACGGCCGCGTCCTGGGCCTGTCCCAGGCCGCGTGATTGGCCGATAGGAACGGTGAAAAGCGGATAGCCCAGGTGTTTAAGCCGGGTGGCGGCGGTCTGCGGGGGCAGATCGCGCGGGGCATACGCCCGCTGTGCGCCGTCGCTTAACAGAATCACTCCCAATAGTCGCTTGCCGGCCTCCTGGCGCAAGACGTCGTCGAGAGTGGAGCCGATGGCGGTTTGACTGCCTTCGGGCTTTTCGGGGAGTGTGATTTCGCCTTTTTCAAGGGTGAGCGGATGGGCTTCGGAGTCGAAGGCGTAGGCCTTTACCTCGAAATCGCGGGCGAGTTCGGCCAGCGAGGCTTGGGCATCGGCCAGGGCTTTGCGCAAAACATCCCAGCGGGTTTTTCCGGCCAGCGCGTCGGGGACCGACATGCTCCGCGATTGATCGGCTAACACCACCAACGTGGCCGATTGTTTTTTCACTTCGGTGTAAATCAGCGTGGGCCGCAACATGGCGAAGATTGCCAGCACGATCACGCCCAGGCGCAAGGCGGCCAAAGACAGGCGGCGCCATCCGCTAAGCCGACCCTTTCCCGGCACCAGGGCCAAGAGCGCCAAGAGCGCAACCGCAACGGCGGTCACGAGCAAGTAGCTGTCGGCGATGGGATAGAAGGAAAGGCGGAACATTTTTTAAAAGGGTGAAGGATGAGTAGGGAAAGACTATTGGTTAAATTTTATTTCAAATGTGAATTTCAATACCTTCATTTCTGGCGATAGAAAGGATGGGACGAATTTGGTCGGTTTCCCACTCATGCTCGCCGCAAGGGATCGGTTCCAAGCGGGAATCGGTAGTTGCCCGTAATTCCCAAAGTTTATTAACGATTCGGCGATTGGTTGGAGGTTCGAGTTCCGGCGCGATCACCACTAAATCGATATCGCTCCATTCATCAGCCTTTCCCTGCGCTTGAGAACCGAAAACCACCGCGCGCCGCGCATGAATTCCCACTTTTTCGGCAGCCAAGAGGTATTGCCTCACGACTATTTCAATTGATTGGCTAACCATAAACAAATACTCCTTGCTTCGTGCAATTCATTTTTACTCTCTTCTTGTGAAAGAACCGCGGGTTGAAAATCAGGATAGCGCCCTTCCAGACTGTAACGCTGTAGACGGGCCAAATATGTTCGCTGTGCGTCGGAGATATCCAAACGGGCAAGATCCGCCAGACGTAATACGTCATGAGAGCGAGGCGGTACTTTACCTGTGATTTTTGTGACGTGCGCTTTAAGCATTTTTTCCACGGCCAGATGGACAAAAAATAGCGCATGGCGATATTTACGATTATTTAACAAGGCTTCGGCCGCTTCCAAGTCTTCTTGCGACAATTTACGCCAATATTCTATTTGTTGTTGAAGGTCCATAAGTTCTATTCACTTAATGCTCAATGATCTGTTTTTGCCAACTTGTTTTATTCTACTTCACTATGTTGTGTCCAAAAAGGTCAATAGGTTATCTTTCCGAGCTGCGATAGAACCGATTGGCCAGCAGCGATTCAAAAGCCAAAAACACGGCGACGGCGAGGATCAGGGGGGTGAACAATTCGCGGCCCACCCGGCCCATGCTGATGTCGCGGTCGATTTGTTCTTTCGTCCGGGCGACGCGGATTTTATCGGGTGCGAAAATTTGGGATAGTTCGTTTTTGTCCAGACGTTCGAGTTGGGTTTGTTCGGGGGCGAGATTTACGCTCAAGCCGCGGTCGAAGCCTGCTTCGCGCCCGCCGGATTGCACGCGGTAATTGCCGGGCAGTTCGGCCGCCGCGATCACCAGCCGATGGTGTTGGGGATCGGCCGAGATGGGAACGCTCACGTTGCCCGGGCCGGTCAGCAGGTAGTTGGTGCGTTGCGTTTCGGGATCCAGTTGCAGCACGGCGGTTTGTCCGGCGAAGTAGTTCAACTGCTCATTGCCGCTGCCTACCAGGTATGAAGCCATCTTGTTGACGAGTATCATAAACGGCCAGGCTACGTCGCTCACCGGCAGCAGATTCCAGGGATTTTGATTGGGGCGATCGGAAACCGGCGTGGTAATCGTCAGTGCTCGTCCGGATCCTACGGGACGTTCCAGCACGGCCGGGCGGCCGTCGGAAAAGGGCAGGACCACGCCGACGCCGGGATGCAGCTTGTCGAGTTCCCAATAGCGAAAGACGGGGGAGCGGTCCCAGGGCACCGAACCGCTTTGTGCCCGGTCCGGTGCGAGGATGGGGTGCTGCAAATCGCGGGGCGAAAGGAACAAGTCGCCTTCAGGGCGGCGGGCTTGTCGCAATAAATTGCCGGCTAACAGTTCCTGGGCCTGGGGGGTGTTGAAGGAATCTATGGAGCGGGCGTTGCGGCCGAGGAAGATGGCCACGCCGTGACCGTCGGCGGCGTAGTCGGAGAGTTTTTGCCAAATGGCCGGCTCCAGGGGCGTGGGATCGAGTAGGAAAACGGCGGCGTAATCGGATAGGTTTTTTTTGGATAGGTTTTCCAGATCTACGATCTCGCAGTCGAATCGCGCCTGCCCGCGCTTGCGAAAGACCGGCGGGGCCAGGGCCTCGGTAAGGAAAATGGAATAACTATCGGCGGGTTTTGGGGCGGCAATCAAAATGCGCCAGGGCGGTTTCACCTCGACGGAGAAAAATCGCTTGTCGTCGGCGGCCAGGG
>JBEKGL010000385.1:0-4399 GCA_050012815.1 Thermoguttaceae bacterium | reverse complement strand
GGATCGGGAGTCAACTCCTCGCTGGTCGAGTAGAGGTGTATTATGCCGTGCATTTTCCGCCCGCGGCGGATCGGCGCGCAGATCACGCTGGTGGCCAGAATTTCGCCCTGACTATCGCGATTACCCAATGCGCTGTCGCCCATCACGTTGCGAGCCATGACGGCCTCTCCCTCACGCATCACGGTCGAGGCCAAAAAGTTCGACACGCGATGATACTTATGTTGCGAGGTGCTGCTGGCGGCAACGATTTCCAGGTCCTCGCCCCGAGGTTCGCCTTGAAAATCGCGCGGCGCCATCAACACCGCGCCGGAATCGGACGATGTGCCTTCGGCCAGTCCTTTTAAGGCCGTCTCGGCCAGCGACGTGACGTCCGGCGCCTTGGCCAGCTCGAAAGCCAGACGGCAAAGCTTGGCCGCGGCCCGGCCGATCTTCGAAACGCCGCTCTCTTCTTCCTCGCCCGGGATAAGAAACTTGGTTTGTACGCGGCGATGCGTTATCGTAGTAGGCTCGCCGACTGTAAGCACGCTGGAAGCATCGTCAGGCGCTGCCTCGATCGGCGCCGTATCCGGCGAGCTGCGGCGAACCAAAGTGCTCGAGTCCGAAAATGCGTCCGACAGCTTATGCACAAAAACCAATTGCGTGTGTCCAATACGGATCACGTCACCGGGTTTCAAAATCCAATCGCCGGTAACCATTTCATTGCCCACGATCGTGCCGTTGCGGCTGTCCAGGTCCCGCAGCGTCCATTGACCGGCGGACATAAATACTTCCACATGCATGCGGCTGCAGCGTTCATCCTTGATTACGATCTGGTTGGTCGGCGCGCGGCCTATGATCACCGACTGTCCCGGCACGAGCCGAAAGACGTCGCTCCATTTACTTCCTTCACGTATAACAAGGTACGCTAACTGCGACACTCAATTGCCCCCTATGGTGGGTTAGCAAAAAAGTTATTCAATACCAAACACTGTAGCAAAATCGCACACTCTAATTCTAAATTACCCACGTTGGGCTGTGTTATGCAATATGTCAAATACCTAGCTGTATATAAAAAGCAACCGAATTGGATGATATGAACCTTAAAATAGGAAAAAGCCGCCATTCAAAATCAGGTTTGGGACAACCAGTCAAGGAAGAAGCTGAAGACCTCAGATTCATTGTAATATATTATACGACAATATGTTACGTTAATCTACTTATTTAAATTCATACTCATCTAACATCTACTGTTTCCCGCGCTAATCGATTGACCACAATTTAACTTTGGGGTCCCATCGATGATTTCCAAACCAATACAAGTAGTAGTCATACCCCCCACTGTTTGCTACAACTATATCTTCATTGGGTTTTTCTTGCAATTTTTCCCTAAGAGGATTAGGCTATAAGTGAATATATAAAACGACTTTCCACTACCAAGAACTGCCGGCGACTGCAATATGCCCTAAGGCTTAGACCAAGGGTCATGTTGATACGACTCTATTAAAATAGTATTCAGAAGTTCAAAAATACCTTTGGGAGTGTTCTAATGATTTGCCGAAAATTTTTACCCTATTGTTTATTTTGCCGGATCTTGGTTGTCTTGGCGGCAGGGGTGTTTATTTTTCCCGCCGCATCCCATGGGCAAACAACGGTAGTCAATAACACGACCGGAACTGGGACTGGGCTTACCGTTCCCGGCAGAACGGTTGGCGGTGTTGCCATAGACGCCCAAGGCATACTGGAAAACGTGCGAACCGATGCCTTGGGCCAATTGGCCAAGCTTCGCGCGGAGGCCCTGCAAAAAATCCCGGCCGGACTCAATGTTTTCAGCGATTCGCGCAAAGTGTCGTTGCGGCGTTTGGAAGCGGCAATAGAACAGTCCACGAAATCCGGCAAGCCACTGCCGGACGATATCCGCTTTCTCGCCGGATTGCAACAAATTCATTATATCTTCGTATATCCCGAGCAAAAAGACATTATCCTGGTTGGACCCGGCGAAGGTTGGAAAGTCGACGCCCGGGGAAACACGGTGGGCGTTACCACCGGCAGGCCCGTGATGCTTCTTGACGATCTCCTGGTTGCTTTGCGAACGGCTCAAGCCGCGGCTCAAGGCGGCATCAGTTGTTCCATTGATCCCACCGCCGACGGAATAGCACGGTTTAAAAAATTCATGAGTAACAAACCTACCGTACAGCAGGCCGCCGCCGGACTTGCGGAAGTGATGGGAATGCAGCAGATAACCGTGGAGGGCGTGCCCGCCACAAGCCATTTTGCTCAGGTCCTAGTGGCCGCCGACTATCGCATGAAATGTCTGGGCATGAATCTCCAACCACCGCCCCAGGGCGTAAAATTGCCCAGCTATTTACAGATGGTGCCGTCGAATTCATCGATTATCGGCACGCCGCGGTGGTGGATGGAACCCAAGTACGATCCCCTTCTTCGCGATAAAGACGGATTGGCTTGGGAATTGAGCGGGGCGAGCGTGCAAACGCTAACGGCAGAGGAGTTCGCTAATGCCGCCGGAGAGCGTCAAACCACAAACAAAATCAATCCCCTGGCGAAAAAATGGGCGGAAAACATGACCAGCCAATTCGCGGCCCTGGCATTGGCCGAACCCGTATTCGGCGAACTGCGCAACTGCATGGAATTGGCCGTGGTCGGGGCCTTGATCGTGAAAGAAAGGCTGCCCGATAAAGCCGGCTATAGCTTGCCAGTGCTCATGAGTTCCCAAGATCTGCAACCCGCCGAGTTCAACGCTCCCAAGCAGGTGCCCGCTCAAGTCAGCATGCTCCCCAAAGGTCAGAAGTATATTGTCAGCGTATCGGGCGGCGTGGCGATCAATTCCTGGATCATCGCCGATAATACTCAACAAACCGATGCCGTTGCCTCGATTCGCGCCAAAGCGGCGCCGTCCGACGACGCAAAATGGTGGTGGAACTAAGGGCAATTCCACCACATAGACGGTCGTGCAGAACAAATCTCGGATGTCCCGCGGAATGTCATCCGAGATTGTTATGTGCAATTCTAAGGGGCGGTCCAAAAATAACTTGGGGACTGTCCCCTTAGTTGAAAGTGGGAAGTTATTTTTGTACAGTCGCCAAGTGTCATCCACCGCTTGGCGTGGAAGCGGAGGCGTTGCGATTAGGGGGCTCGATACCTTGCAGGTGGCGCACGAAGAAATCCTGCACCCGTCGCTGACCGTATGCGCCGCCGGCCCCATGCCCGCCGCCGGGCACCATGATAAAGTCGAAGTCTTTCCGGGCCTTGATCAGAGCATCGACAAAGCGGTAGGTGGATTCGGGCGGCACGTTGTCGTCCAATTCGCCCACGATCAGCATCAAATGGCCTTGCAGATTGCCGGCATGGGTGATGTTGGAGCTTTCGGCGTATTGCGGCCCCACCGGGTAGCCCATCCATTGTTCGTTCCAGGATGCCTTGTCCATGCGGTTGTCGTGACACCCGGAATTGGCCATCGCGGCCTTGTAGAACTCGGGGTAAAACAGCAATGCGCCGGCCGCGCTCTGGCCGCCTGCCGACGTGCCGGTTATGCCCACCCGCGTGATGTCGTAATAGGGATACTTCTTGGCCACGGCCTGATGCCACAAGATGCGGTCGGGAAAACCGGCGTCCTTGAGATTCTTCCAGCACACATCGTGGAACGCCTTGGAACGGTTGGCCGTCCCCATGCCGTCTATCTGCACCACGATGAAGCCCAAATCAGTCATCGAACCGCCGCGAGACGAGGGGCTGTATGTTTTCGGTACGAACGAGCCTTGCGGACCGGCATAGATATCCTCGATGATGGGATACTTCTTGGCGGGGTCAAGGTTCCTGGGCCGTCGAATAATGCCCCAGATGTCGATTACGCCGTCGCGGCCCTTGGCTGTGAACACCTCCGGGGGCGCCCAACCGGTTGCCCGCAACTCGCTGTCGTCGGCCTTTTCCAGTTCGCAGACCAGCGTGCCGTCGGAAACGCGGCGCAGCTCGTGCACCGGCGCCATGTCCACGCGGTTGTATGTGTCGATGATGTACTTCCGATTCGGCGAATAGGCTATCGAATGATTCCCGTTGCCGGCGGTCAGGAAAACCAAACCGCTGCCGTCGAAGTTGACCCGCCCGTAGTGGATCAAGTACGGGTCCTGGTCGGGATACACGCCGCCGGCCCTGAAGGAGATCTGCCGGGCGTCGGGGTCGATTTTATCGATGCCGCGGACCACCCACTGGCCTTTGGTGATTTGATTTTTGACCGCGCCGGTCTTGGCATCGATCAGGTATATCTGCCGCCACCCGTCGCGCTCGGAAACGTAGATGATCTCGTCGCTTTTATCCAGGTAGTTCACCCATTTTATGTTCACCATTTCCGTATGCGCGGTCCAGATGAAGGTCTCGGTTTTTTCGTCGATGATGTTGCGCGGCTCAG
>JBEKGL010000384.1:0-4404 GCA_050012815.1 Thermoguttaceae bacterium | reverse complement strand
GATTCGGCCAGTTCCGGAGTTTCGCCGAAACTTTCATAAGTCCGGCCCCAGCGTATATTTCGGGCCACCGCAATACAGGGCGCGAAGGTCCAGTTAATGCCCGTGCCCGAAACTTCAATCGCGGTTATTCGGGCGGCCTTTTCGACCAGTTCCGGATTGCGCGTCGCGCCCAGGCCGATGTTGTGTGGAAAGATCACCGCGCCCAGGACGTTGTTGTGTCCGTGGACCGCGTCGATGCCGTAGATCAAGGGGATCTTAAGTCGAGTTTTCAAGGCCCAGGATTGAAGTTCATCGTAAGTCTTTGCCCAAGTTTGCGGAGAATTGTCGGGCGGATCGGAATCGCCGCCGCTGAGCACCGAGCCGATGCAATACTTTTGAATGTCCGACCTGTCCTTAATCGCGCCAAGATCGATCTCGGTCATCTGGCCGATTTTTTCGTCAAGCGTCATCGTCCGCAATAGAGAATCTATCTTTGCCTCGATGGCCGCGTCATTACTCGCGGGCACGTTCTTGCCGGGAGCGGAGTTTTCGGCATCGGCGGCAATAAGGCGCGTAATCCCCATCGAAAACGTTAGAGTTGCAATAAGAAAAAAAAGTCCCAAGCAGCGATCGAGCGCGTTCATGGCAACCTCATGGTATGAGTTACGTAAAAAAATGATTTTTTGTAAATATAACGATATTTCCCGCCAAAGCGGATTGCAAGTCCTCGATCCTCGACCGAAAACCGCGCGGATAAAGGCTTTTATTTTATCTGAAGCTCTAACTCCTTGTGTTGTTTGACGTTGTGTGTTTTAAAGCATCGCATAAATTCATCTTGAATAATTGTTCGATCCCCGCATACAATGCCCCCCAACCAACCCGAACAGCCGACCTATCTCCGCCTCGCCAACACCGCGATGGCATGAAAAGAATTTGATGGCCATGCCTGAACTTGCCATTGATGGTTTTAAAAATTCCAAGTCTCGACAATGGCCTTTGCACACCCTTCGCGAAATACTGAGCACCGCGGATAAAGAGTGTTTATGGGCCTGGGCAATTTGGGCCCTTGCGTCCGTGGCGGGATTTTGTTTTGTGGCGATATACAGCCTGCGATTTCCCTTGGGCGATGAATGGCACTGGGTTGGGCGCGTCACGGGCGACGAACCGGTAACACTCGCCTGGCTCTGGTCCCAGCACAACGAACATCGCATGTTCCTTCCTCGCCTGATTTACTTGGGTCTGGGGGCGATAAGCGGGTTTGACTTTCGCGCCGGATGTTTTTTTAACGTGTTCATACTAAGCGGGCTGTCTTTCGCAATGATGACGGCCGCCCGAAGGGTGCGGGGCAAAACTAGCCTTTGCGACGCTTTTTTCCCGCTGGCGCTCATGCACTGGGGACAATTCGATAATCTGATCTGGGGCTTTCAGTTGAACTTCGTGACTTCCGTCGTCCTGGAAGGCTGCATATTGCTGATTGTGTTGCGATGCGGGAGCCAAATCTCCGTGAAATCGGCCATGCTTGCCACGCTATGTCTGGTTTCATTGGGCCTGTGTGGATCGTACGGATTGGTCTTTCTGCCGCCGATGGCGTGCTGGCTGGTCTACGCCTCGGTGTACACATGGCTAAGCGGCCGTCCGCGAGCCAGGCGAGACGCGCTGGCAATCTTCGCACTTGCGGCGCTGCCGGCCGCGCTTGTGGCGTTGTATTTACACGGTTTGAACGCCAAACCACCGGCTGCGAGCATTTACGCCTCGTTGCGAACGAGTCTTGAATTCATTAGCTTTGGCATCGGCCCGGCGGCCAAGGAAATCTGGCCCGTTTCCGGTCTTCTCACCCTTGCGGTTTGCGCAATAATCGTGCGGCAAGGCCTGAGAACTTTCCACAATCAACCCGCCGAACGCTTGCGCGCGGCGGGTTTTTTGATGTTTTTTGCGGGAATGGCGGCTTTAGCGCTTGCAATCGGTTTGGGTCGGGCGTTCATGGGCCCGATGATCGGATTCGAGCCCCGCTACATGACTTTAGCCGTCCCGCTTTTGCTGCTTTTGTTTTTACAGACCGAAGCGCACGGCGGAGCGGCCCTCAAACTTCACGTCCAGCGCACGCTTTTCCTACTGATGAGCGGGCTTTTTATTCTTAACGCGCAAAAGGGAATGGTCTATTCCTCGCAACTCTGGAAACATCTGTCGAAATTCGAGCAGGACATGCGAGACGGCGTCCCGCCGGAAGCACTAGGCGTGCGTTACGCGGACCAGTGGGGATACGGGGCCAGGGAAGTGTTCTCAACTCGTCTAGCCTGGCTGCAAAAAGCCCGGCTCGGCCCTTATCGCTCCTCAACGCCGAAATCCGGGCAAGCAGTCAGAGTGGAACGCATCTGCGGGCAACAAACGACAACGGAAAAAATCGAACCGATTCGGCTTGTTCCGGGTCAATCGTTCACTCAGCATTTCTCGGTCCAGTCGGACGGAGAACTTCGCCGCATCGATTTGCAGATTGAAATCGGCCGCGAAGGACGCTCGCTGAAATGTCTGGAATGGGCGCTTTGCGATATTGCCCCGGATGGAAAAGAGAATCTTTTGGCCAAGGGCTATGTCGATCCCGGCAAGGCGTGCGACGGGTATTACATTTCCATTCCACTTCAGCGCGTTTCCGCCCGCAAAAAGCAGCAATTTGCATTGGTCTTGGGGATTCCCTCCGATGCGCCTCGAACGGCTGCGGTTTCGATTCCCTTATATAAACCCGCCGAGAACAAGGAACTAAAGCAAGCAAGCGACAAAGGCGGGAACCGGTCGAGATCCGAATCGGCCGGACTTTTGCGAGGATTCGTGTACATGGAACCCGACGGTCCGGCGGCCCCGCTGGTTGCCCGGCGGCCGGAATAAAATAAAGAAAGTGTCCGCAGTTATATACCATTCATTACATACGAATAACCGAAAACTAAAAACTGAAAACCGAAAACTGAAAACTGAAAACTGATTTATCTATTTCGGGCGTAAGTGCGGAATTTAGCCGGGGTCATGGCGAAGGCCTTGTGAAAAACGACGGCCAAATAGCTTGTGCTGTTGTACCCGGCGGCCTCGGCTACCTTGGGCAACTGCAGGTCGGTTTCCAGCAATAGTCTTTTTGCCCGTTCCAAATGGGCTTGCTGGATTTTTTCGTTCATCGATTTGCCGATCGAGCGCCGGAAGCGGATTTCCAAGGTCCGCCGCGAGATGCCCAGCGCCTTGACGATGTCCTTTACCTGAATCGCCCGGCCGGCGTTTTCGTGGATGAATCGCAGGGCATGCGCAACCTCGAGATCTTCGAGGGCCACCACGTCGGTGGATCTGCGGGTAATAACTTGCAGCGGTTCCACGACGATCCGTTCCGGCGCCGAAGCCCGGCCGGACATCAACCGGTCGAGCAAGGCCGCCGCTTCAAAACCTCCGTGCTCGGCGTTCAAGACGACGCTGGACAAGGCCGGATTGGCCAATTCGCACAACAGCGAGTCGTTATCCACGCCGACCACGGCCACTTCTTCCGGCACGCCCAGGTTGGCGGCGCGGCAGGCTTCCAACACGTCCCTGGCGCGGTCGTCGTTGGCGGCCATCAGTCCGACCGGTTTGGGCAGGTTGCGGAGCCACTCGGCAAGTAGTTTTTGTTCCCTTCCCCATTCCCGGTCGTGCTTGTTTTTCGGCGGTTCGTAAATGTGAGTCTCATAGTCCGCCTGCTTGATGTGTTTGATAAAACTATCGCGCCGCCGCTTGGACCAGATACGATCGGCGATGCCGACAAAGGCATAGTTGCGGAATCCCCTTTCCAACAAGTGGATCGCGGCCAGTTGAGCGGCATGGTAGGAGTCGGTATACAGTTCGCAGATTTGCGACAAAGGATTGCCTGCCGCGAGTTGTTTTTCGGAAAGGTCCAAGGCCACTACCGGCAAACCGGTGGCTAGAATGGCATCGGCGACTTTTTGAGTTTCGATCCTGGCGATGATACCGGTCCCGCCCCATTGTTTCATTTCCGGCAAGGCTTGTTCAAAATCGCCGGGTGTAATGTAAAACGCCCACGGCCCGTGAAGCCGCGCGTAGCGCACAATACCGCGCAATACCCCTCGGCCGTATTCCCGGGAAGTTTCGATCAACAAGGCAACCTTACGAATTCCGCTCATATTGATAAACCCACGTTTTTCCTTTCAAAATCTCGTGATAATAGCCCATTTTTCATTTTTACATATATACTTTTATATTCGAGTTCTTGGACTGAAAAAATTAGTGGGACATGCGTATTATTTAAATAATAGTGCGCAATACTCAAGATATAATGACCGATATTGCGAATATGATCTAATAAAAAAGCAGGCTATCTTCCACATGGAGAATCCAACTTAAACACTACCGGCGATAAAATCGCGCGAACTACGACTGATAATGGATAAAACAACCGCG
>JBEKGL010000383.1:0-4429 GCA_050012815.1 Thermoguttaceae bacterium | reverse complement strand
CATGTCGTGGAGGTTTTTTTGCTCCATGTAAGGGAGAATATTGTAAAAAAATCCGCCGGGTTGCCGGCGTCCGTGACTGCGATCGGGATCTCCCACCCAGTTGTATCCCCAGCCGCCGGTGGGATAGTTATTGGCGGCTTGTTCATGATTCAAGGCCGCCAAGGCAATTTGTTTGAGATTATTGATACATTCCATTTTTCGGGCCGCCTCGCGGCCCATTTGAACGGCCGGAAGCAACAATGCGATCAGAATGCCGATGATGGCAATCACCACCAACACTTCCACCAGGGTAAACGCAGATCTCTGACCGCGTTGTATTGGCTTATTGAAGAATTTCATAAAAGCCATTTCATTTTGCCAATCCCTCAAATAGAGTATCATATCACATTGGTTATTAATAATCCAGCCATTTTTCTTTAGGATCTAAAAACGCGACTGACGCAGGCGGCTTTATGATTTACACGGCGAAGGGCGGCATGGGCGAACGGATTTTTTTGCGCTCGGCCAGGCCGTCGGATTTGATGTGGCCGTCTTGCATGCGCACGATGCGCTGGGCGCGGGCGGCAAGATCCGGATCGTGGGTTATTAGCACGATCGTCACGCCGCGTTCTTTATGCAGCCGGGCAAAGAGATTGAAGATGCCGTCGGCGGATACGGAGTCCAGATTGCCGGTAGGCTCGTCGGCCAAAAGCAGCATGGGATCGTTGGCCAATGCCCGGGCGATGGCCACGCGCTGGCGCTCGCCCACGGATAGTTTTACCGGCAAATGGTCCTCCCGATGGCTCATGCCCACCAGTTCCAGCAATTCCCGGGCCTTTTTTATCCGCTCCGATACGTTGAGCGGCCCTTCGAACATGGGCACTTGCACGTTTTCCAATGCCGTAAGGATCGGCAGGAGGTAAAACGATTGGAAGACGAAGCCCAGTTTTTGCGAGCGGAATTTATCGAGATTGGTCACGGACGACAGGGGTTGTTCCTCGAAGTAGATTTCGCCGGAAGTGGGCACGTCTAATGCTCCCAGCAGGTTGAGCAAGGTGGATTTGCCGCTGCCGCTGGGTCCCATGATGGCCACGTATTCGCCGGCGCAGATGCCGAGGCTTACGTCTTCCACGGCGTGCACCTCGCCGTCAGGATAGAGTTTACTTACTCGTTCGGCGCGCAACAGCGGAGGCTCGCGGAAGAAGATACTATTCATGGCGCAGGGCCTCCGTGGGCAAAAGTTGCGCGCCCCGATAGGCCGGGTAGGCGGCGCCCAGAATTCCCACGCCCAGGGCGATTATAAACCCTTGGAGAATAACGCTGGGGGGTAAATTGCCTTCGATCACGCCCGCCGCCGCGGGAAAGCGGCTGAGCACATTGGCCAGAATCATGGCCCCCACGGCTCCCACCGCTCCGCCCAACAGGCTGAGGATGATCGACTCCATGAGGATCATCTTCACCACCCTCCAACGTCCCCAGCCGATGGCCCGCAACACACCGATTTCCTTGGTCCGCTCAAAGACCGACATGATCATGGTGTTTAACATGCCGATAGCGCCGATGAAAAGCGCCACGGTCGAAGTGACCCAGGCCATGGCGTGGATGAATTGGATTTCGGTGGTCGAATCGACGAGTTCCTTGGTAGTTTTGACATCCAGATTTTTTGCCAGAGCGGCGATCTCCTTTTTTATGCGATTGATGCCCTCTTCGCTGCGGTCTTCCAAGGTAACGGTGAAACCGGTCACCAATCCTTTGCGGCCCATGAATTTTTGCAGGACATCGAGCATAATGATCATCATGCCGTCTTCATAGGTGGTGCCTGCCTCGTAAACGCCAACTATCTGGAATTCCTGGTCGTCGAGCACGGTGATCGAGTCGCCGGGCTTTTTGTCCAACGTGGCCGCTAGATTTTTGCCAAGCAGAACATGTTTGCTATCGCCTTCCTGCAATTTGCGTCCGGATAGGATTTTCCAATTGTTAAACAGGGGGCAATTAGGCTGCAAACCTTGTACCAACAAACCAATTGGTTTAAGCTCTTCCATGTCTATATAATCCATCAGGCCGGAATACACGGTTTTTATTCCGGGAACGGCCGCGATTCGGTCGCCAAGGGCTTCGGGCAAGACGCTAAGGAGTTTTTGTTTTTGACCGGATTGCTGGATAACCAGGTCGATATTTTGCTTTTGGTAAACTTTAAGGAAGGACTGCTCGAAACCAATGGCGATGCCCACAAGCGCCACTACGGCGCCGACCGCGACCGCCACGCCGACCACGGTCAAACTGGACCGCACGCGGCGACGAATAATGTTTTTAACGATAAATGTGGAAAAACGCATGGCAGGTTGGCGGCTGTTTTAATTTCGTATATAACCTAATTGTCGGGAGTTATGGGGCTTTGTCAACCGCAGGCAGGGAGAAAGTATACTTAAAAAGATAAAAAAGGCTCCCATATATAATTTCGCTTATCTTGTGGAGAAGTAATTCTAATGTCCACTCCAGGTTCCAGACAGTTTTTGGGCATTGGCTCGTTTGACAAAGCCGACGCCGATGCACTGATTCTGCCGTTGCCCTATGAAAAAACGGTATCGTACGGTAGCGGAACTAGCAACGGTCCGCGGGCCATTTTGGATGCCAGCCTACAATTGGAATTATTCGACGAAGAAACCCTAGTTGATTTCAAAAAAGCGCCCAAGCTTCATACTCTGCCTGTCTTGTTGGATATTGGGTCTGAAACGGTTCAGGATTATTTGAAAACTGTCCAGACACACGTCGCTGCGTTGCGCGATAAATTTATCCTTGGTCTTGGAGGAGAGCACACGGTAACGTACGGCATGATAAAGGGTTTGGCGGACGATCCGGCCGACATAACCGTGGTTCAAATCGACGCCCATGCCGATTTGATCGACGAGCTTAACGGTCTGAAATGGTCGCACGGCACGGTGATGCGGCGATTGTGGGAGGAGGGCTGCCGGTTGGTGCAGATCGGAATTCGCAGCCTCAGCCGCTCGGAGTACGAACTGGTGGATGCCGGCGAAAGGATCACTACTTTTTTTGCCCATCGACTGGAAGAACAATGGGCCGAGGTGCTACGGACTTTGCGCGATCTTCAAGGCGCGGCGTACTTGACCATCGACGTGGACGGACTTGATCCGTCAATCATTCCCAGCACGGGCACGCCGCAACCCGGCGGATTGAGTTGGCGTCAGACGATGGAGGCGATCCGCGCGATTGCCGCGTCTCCGGGGATCCGCTGGATTGGGGCCGACGTGGTGGAATTCGTGCCGTCGCCGCATCCGCCCGGCTGCGATCCCGCGGCCGCCCGGCTGGCGGCGAAAGTGTTGGCCTGGCAGCACATGGGACGGCGCAGATAATCACCGCCGCCGTTGGTGTCGATGAGCGTCAACCCTGAACTCTTGACAAGACTACACGGGTTTTACAGACGTGGCGCGGGGACCTTTGTCGCGACCACGCGCATCCGGACCGCTTATTAACTCGTACGAAACTGGTTGCCCTTCTTTCAATTCATCGAATTTCTGATCGACCACCGATGAATGATGAAAGAACACGTCACCTTCGCCTCCCGATATGAACCCAAAGCCACGATCGGTGACGATTTTCTTAATTGTACCTTGCGGCATCGCAACAACTCCTCGTAAACGCAAACTATCCGAACGAACGGTTATTGATACTCAGGTTTTTAATGTCGTGGGGCAGATTGTCAATCTGCCTAAAAAGCAAGTTTGGCAACCTGCTCCACATGCGACATTTATTACCTGATAGTCAATAAAGCCCCCGCCCGGGAAAATAAAAAACCGTCGAGGATGCTCAACGGTTAACTCTTAATCACCACTTTTTGCTCTCGTCCGTTGATTTTTTTGCGCCCTTATCACGCTCTTTGATTTTATCGTCGGCGAATTTCTGGGCGTCCTCTTGAGTCTTGAAACTTCCCTTTAAAACCTTGATGGTATAATCTTTCTTATCCGGCTTCTTCGTATTGGCGTCATGGTTGTTTTTGTCTTTTTTTGCCTCCTGATATTTTTTCAAATCTTGTTTATATTCTTCATCGTATTTCTTTTGGAGGCCGGCTTTTTCGGAAGTGGAAATGACCCTGATATCCTCGCCGACTTGGATTACGGCATAAGTTTCCTTTGCATTTTTGTCGCCGGCAGCCGCTTTAGCATGTACGGGCGTCTGGGTTCCGCCTCCATGCGTCTGATAGGCCCATGAACTTTTCGATAAGGCAAGAATACTGAAAATAACCAGAGACGAAAGAAAGTAAGTTCTCTGCCATTTATTAGTCATAATATATTCCCCTTTAAGATATCTTCCCCATATAAGGGATGCGGTTTATCCGGTATCTTGCGTTTAATTCTATTTTTACACTCTCAATACGCCAAGGTAATCCTACCATTTATCTCCTTAAACGGCAAGGTAGCCCGAGATATAACGC
>JBEKGL010000382.1:0-4435 GCA_050012815.1 Thermoguttaceae bacterium | reverse complement strand
CCGCTATTAGACTTCTTCGCCATGGCCGCCCTTCCAGTATTAGATCAGTTTTCCGCACAGAGGCTATCTATTTTACCACCGCCTAATACATCTGAAAATGAGGGGGGGTAAATAGTTAGAAGGTGTTGCCGGAGCCGTCAATATGACCGTCCGAACGCGCTACATTTGGCTGGAAAACAGTCCTGATTCCAGAAGGCTGAGCGGGGTTAGTTTGTCATCAACGGGAAGAGCGATCTTCCATTGCTCCACTCATCGCCCCGGTATCCCGCCGGGGTTTTCTCAGTTCAGGGTAGCAATCGCCGGTTCCCGTTCCGCCTTCCAGCCTGTAAAAATTCTCCCATCGCTTCAAGACGACGTCTTGGTAGAGGGCGTCCAACTCCATAAGAAATGCTTTCAATCCGGTCTATTCCACAGCGATCAAGGTTGCGGTTACGGCTATAACTGTGCTATTCACGATGAACTCCTGTCGCTTGGACCATTGCCAGAATGGCGATTTTGATTTGTGCAGGAAGACAGGACCAATTGGCCACAATCAGGGCCAAATCCGGGTCGTTCCGAGGCGGCAAAACTGGTTCATAATCCGTGTGCAAATAACACGGCGCCACTATGGGCAGCACGGGATTTGCCGGTTGGCGTAAGTCCTTTGTAGAGATAGGAGTTATGGCGATGGGCCATCTGCCTTCCGAACCGAAGGTTGGGGGGTCGAATCCCTCCAGTGTGTCATTACAATCGTTATAATCGGAAATTTTTTCGCAAACTAATCATGCTCCGAACCACCCTTGACCGAAAAAGATTCAGATGAGAAGTCGTCTAGTCTAAGCAATCAAAAGGAATCTAATCATGAAACTGATAATTTGCACCAACAAAGCGATTTGGCTTTTCATTCTGTCTGCCATTATTTTCGACGTGACAATGGCTTCCGCAGCCACGACGACCGTGGAACAGGCCTTGAATCTGATGCCCGTCCAGCCGGGAGTCGATTACGATCGTCCCGGCCCCCAAGATATACCCAAATGCAAAATTCTCGCCAAAAAAATCAACGGCCAGGTTGGCTGGATCGTGGAAGGGCCTGATGGCACAATACTCCGCAAATTCGTGGACACCAACGGTGACAATGTCGTCGATCAATGGAGCTACTACAAAGACGGCGTCGAGGTGTATCGCGATATCGACTCGAACTTTAACGGCAAGGCCGACCAGCACCGCTGGTTCAACACCGGCGGCACGCGCTGGGCTTTGGATCCAAAAGAAGACGGAACGATCGAATCCTGGAAAGCGATCTCGGCCGAAGAAGTAACTGCCGAGGTGGTTGCGGCCTTGGCCGCCCGCGATCCTGATCGATTTGCCCGTGTGCTGCTCTCGTCCGATGAGTTGAAAAACTTGGGCTTAGGCAAATCCCGCTGTGCCGAATTGGCCGAAAAAGTCGGCAAACTGAGCGTCGCGTTCAAACAGTTGGCCGTGCGGCAAAAAACCGTCACCCCTCAAAGTACGTGGGTGCAATTCACCGCCAGCAAGCCGGGTGTTGTTCCCGCCGGGACCGATGAATCAACCAAAGATGTCCGGGTTTATGAAAATGTCGTGGCGATTGTGGAAACAGGCGGAAAAAACACTCAATTGCATATCGGCACTCTTGTGCAGGTAGGCGACGGCTGGCGGGCAATCGACTTGCCCCAGGAAATTGCCGAAGGCCAGGCCGATTCCGCGCCCGCGGGCTTCTTTTTCCAGGCGTCGCTGGTCCATCGCAGCGATACGGCGGCCAACGCTCCCGGCGAAAATAGCCAAAAACTAATGAACGATCTGGAAAAACTCGACCAGGCCATAGCCGCGGCAACCACACCCGCCGAGCAGGCGCAATACACCACTAAACGGGCCGAACTCCTGGAACAGATCGCCGCTGCCACGTCAAATGCCGAAGAGCGGGCCATGTGGCTGCGTCAGTTGACCGACATGATCGGCGCGGCAGGACAAATGGGCGCTTATCCCGAAGCCGTAGACCGCCTCAAAGCACTGTATGAAAAACTCAAAAATAACGAGACTGACAAAGACCTGGCGTCTTACGTCAAATTCCGCCTGTTGATGGCCGATTATTGGCGAAAAATGCAGGACCCCAAGGCGAATTCCGCCAAAGTTCAGGCTGAGATTCAATCGGAATGGCAAAAAAATCTGGAACAATTCCTGACCGACTATCCTGCCGCACCGGACGCGGCAGAAGTAATGCTCCAATTGGCTATTGCCCAGGAATTCTCCGGCCAGGATGACGAGGCGAAGCGGTGGTACGCCCGGGCGGCAAAAGAATTTCCCGATACCCCGGCAGGCAAAAAGGCCCTGGGCGCCCAAAACCGACTGGATTGCGAAGGCAAAACGCTTTCTTTCACCGCGCAGGGGCTTTCCGGCAAGCCGATAAACTTGGCAAACTTCCGCGGCAAAGTAGTGCTCATCCAGTTTTGGACCACGCATAGCAACCAGGCCAAAAGCGACGTGACCGTACTAAAGGATTTAGTAGCTAAATACGGCCGTTCGTTTACGGTGATCGGCGTCAGCGCGGACAACAGCCGTAAGGAATTAGATGCCTATCTTGCTTCGGCCAAATTGCCTTGGGCGCAAGTTTTCGAGGAAGGCGGATTAGACAGCCCGCCGGCCAACCAATTGGGCATTCTCACCGTGCCCACCATGATCCTGGTCGATCAGCAAGGCAAGGTGGTAAATCGAAACATTCAAGCCCCTGAAATCGAAGCCGAAGTTAAGAAATTATTAAAATAGTTGACAATGGGGAGAGGGCGATGGGCAGTGTGCGTTGGGCAGTGGACGGGCGAGTTTGTGTATTTTACTGCATTTGCCCGACCGATAAAGTTCCACACTTAACCGGGCGAGATTCCTTAACACGTTATATGACAAGGACTTATGTGGAGAAGTGTTATAACCGGCCATTCGGCATTATCCGGAAGATCAGCAAAATCGAAAAAAAGCTCCCTTTCGGTACAATCCGCAACCGAAACCTATATCAGGCAGCAATTGACGGAAATGAGCATTGCAGGGGGGTAACACCAATCCCGTCCACTCCTTTAAGGAATGGTTTGTGGTTCCCCTCCTCAAGCGACCAGTTTCAATGCTGAATAAACAAAGTCAATAAACGATTCCCCGGAGGTTTTTTGCCACGGGGTTGATTCAAAGAGGAGGGAAAGCATGCGACGAAAGTTATCAATTATTGTGGTCGCCGCGACGACCATACTCGTACCCATGTTTGCAATGGCTGGGAATCAAGAAGTGGCCGAGCAAATCGCTCAAAATCTAAAGCACAGCGGCAAGTTGAGCAATTTCCGCATCGGCGTGAGATTCGAGGACGGTACGGTTATCGTGAAAGGCCGGGTCGCCACTCAGGAGCAGATGAACACGGCTTTGAGGTTGGTATTTAAAACCTCCGGCGTTTCCCGTGTCATTAATGAAATGACCATCGGTGAATCGGAAACTTCAACCGCTGCTGTAAAAAATAGTTCTATGTATTCGGCCCAGCGGATTGCAGGTTCTGACACGCTTTCCCCAGTGCAGCAGGTCGTGGCCATGGAGCCCGACACGCTTCCTCGCCAGCATTTAGAAAACAATGCTCCCCGTCCGATTAGCGGGCAAATGCCGACTCCGACTGCCATGAGTCAGGTAAACGAGCCGGTAGAAGCGAGCAAGACCAGCGGTCAAATGGCGATTCCGGTTGTCATGATCCAGGCCATGCCCGTGCAGAATTCCGGGGTACCGGGCGCTCCTCGTCCCATGTATTCAGCGGGTACCCAAGGCGGAGTCGCTCCAGTTCGTTATGATCAGCCGAGTATGCCGAACTATGCTTGGCCAAGTTACGCGGCTTATCCAAACTACGCGGCGGTAACCTATCCCAGGCAATATTCGCCTACTGCTTGGCCGTACATCGGTCCATTTTACCCATATCCACAAGTCCCATTGGGATGGCGAAAAGTAACCATGGAATGGAAAGACGGCTGGTGGTTCCTCGACTTCAAGGATGAGCCGGCCTGTTGCTGGCGATAACTCCTTACAGATCAAAGACTTAAAAAACCCCCTGCTCGAAGTGATATGAGCAGGGGTTTTTATTTGATCTCGGCAAAATAATCCATACAACCGGAAAAACCCGCAAGTTTGATACAGCTTAACACGATAAGTAATGTAACCGCAATTCAGTTAGTCGAGGAACTACTGATGTATACAAAAACCGCTTTTGCTCTTGTTTACGTTTTAGGGTTCGTGTTGCTGTTGTCCAGCACCGGCTGCCAGGTAGACCTCGGACCGAGCATAGGAATGTTGGGATACCCCATCCCGGTCTCACCCTATTTGCAAAAGACATTTGAAGACAGGGAACATAACTGGGAACGTTATTCACGAATGCCGATTTTGGGTCCCATCACTCCCGGCACACCCACGACCGCCTTGGATA
>JBEKGL010000381.1:0-4442 GCA_050012815.1 Thermoguttaceae bacterium | reverse complement strand
AAAAATCCCAAAAATCCGGAAAAAAGTGCCTGTTGAAGAATTTTTATACCTGAACTGATACAAATTCTATTTCAAAGCTGCGTGAATAATATACGGGTAGCACAAACAGTTTTTCATGAGATCAGCTTGGTTACTGCACGACGCCAAGTGGCGATGGCCGCATCTTCCATGCCTTCATGATCTGAATAGGCACGATTCGATAAATAGTGGCTTTTCAGGTAGTGCCAAAGGTTTTCAATGGGATTCCGCTAGGGACTATACGCAGGAAGTTAAATTAGCGTAACGTGTTCCGGCGTTTGAAGTTGTTTGCTCCTGTGGTAGCCAACTCCGTCCCATATCAAGACGGCGTTTTCATCGGCTGATACAGTCGCTGAAAATCGTTTTAGAAGTACATTGACTAAGTCGGTATTTAACCGCGGGCTGTAATCTCTTTTGTCAAACTAAATCTTTGGAATACCTAGAAAAACACTGGATTCACAAAAAACCGGGCCGGATTCAGGCATTGATATTTGAAAAATGCGCATTTGTTGATAAACAATCAAGATCCCCGCGATTCTTAGAATATGTCGTCAAGCGTGCTGTTTATAAATCATATTACACCATACGGGGTACAAAACCGGGTTATCACTTTGCAAACAAGAGCGAGAGCCTGAAAAATTTCACTGCTTATTGTTGGTCATGATTAATTGTTTTGGATGACAATTGTTTTTTGACCCAGGCCAGCCAATCGTTCGAGGGCAGGCCGTAGGGGCGGAACTTTTCCATCCGGCCTTGCGATTCGTCATAAAAGATCGCCACGTGAATGCCCAGCCGGCTGGCATCGGGCGAGTCCATGAGGCTGCTGGAATCGGTGGCGTTCATTTGAAACAGTACGCGCATGTCGAAATCCCGCAGGCTTTGCCGGTCCAGAAAGCGGATGACGTTGTTATAGCTGTCGCACCACAGAAGCGTGTGTATGCCCAAGGCCGGACCTTCGCGCACAATGGCGTTGAACTGCTTGGCCGGGCTGGGCGGCTTGCCGTTATCGAGGGAGGAGAAACTGAACTCGTCGTCCTTGCGCAGGTCGCGGAAGCGGGCAAGATTGAAAATCACTAAATAAATCGGCGGCCCATGCGTTTCGGATTGCTCTTGGCGAGAGGCCAACTCGGCGGAAATTTCTCCCAGCATGTCGGCCGTGCCGCGGGGGGTGGCGATTTTGAAGGCATGAGGCAGGGCCGAGTCGAGACGGTTCCAAATGCCGGCCTCCGGGGCGTCGGCACGAATGCCGTCGAGGATATAGAACCGCGCATCGTCGGAAAAGGGGACGGAACCCTTTTCAACAGCCTTTTCGATAGGGGGCCCGTCCCCTTTTCCGCCATCTTTTCCTCCATCCACTTTTCCGTCACCGGGCGAGTGTTGGGCGGCCAAACTGACGATGCAATTGGAAATCACGCCCAAGGCGGCCTCGTCGCGATGTCCCACCAACAGCAGATTGCTGCCGTTCTGGCGGATGAAGGCGGCTGCCGTGGGGTCCTTGATGGCCACGGCCGAGCCAAGCCATGCCTGCTGGGCCGGGCCGTTTTCGGGCCATGACGGGGCGGTCAGCAATTCCTTCATGCCTGGATTATCGATAGGATCGGCCAGCACATTGCCCTCGAACACGATCGGCGGCGGGAAAGGAGACGGGATCCTTGCGCCGGAAAAAGGTTCCGTCCCTTTTTCCGACATCCTCTTTTCCGCGGCCTTTTCCGCCAAATGCGTGATCTGCTGCAAGTACTCTTCACGCTCGTTGTCGGGCAGCCAAACCACCTGGAACGGATGATTGCCCTCGTACAGCCCGTTGGCGTCGTTGTAGATCGCCTCGCCGGGCCGGGTCAGCAGCCGGGCGGCGGTGTTGTCTTCGCTAAGGATCAAATGGGCGTCGGACTCGCTACACTGCAAGGCGATGCGCACGGCCATCTGGCCGATGGTGCTGCGGGCCAGCGAATAAGCCCCGCCTAAGGTCTGCGAGCCTAGCAAAACGTGGATCCCGAACGCGCGGCCTTGACGGACGAGCCGGTCGAGCAACAGGGCCGACTCTTGCGCGATGCGGTCGTCCTCGACGAACAGTTCCTGGAACTCGTCGATGATAAGCAATATGCGAGGCAGTCGGGCGCCGGGTTGTGCAGCGCGATAGTTTTTAATATCCTGGACTCCCTGATTACGGAACAAATCGCCGCGAGTGCGCAGTTCGGCGTCCAAACGCTGCAATACGCTTAGGCCGAATTCCCGCTCGCTCTCGATGGCGATTACCCGCGCATGCGGCAATGCGAAGTGGGCATAGGCCTTGAATTCGACGCCTTTTTTGAAATCGACAAGGTACAGCTCGACCTCGTCCGGGCTGTATTGCAGTGCCAGGGTGGTGATGAGCACGTGCAGCAGGGTGGATTTGCCGGAGCCGGTTTTGCCGGAGATCAACACATGCTGCGAAGTCCCGGAGCCGAGTTTGAGGTTTTGCAGTTTCAATGCGCCGGCCCTGCCGAGCGGGACGTCGATGCCGCCGCTGCTGTCGGCGGTCCACCATTGATCGCTGGGCGGAATGATGCTGGAGTAGGGCACCTCGACGCGGCCCGAGAACCTTGCCCGATCGCCCACCGTGCGGACAATCTCGCGGAACAGATCGGCCGAGGGCGGAGTGTCCAAACCCACGGGCAACGGCCCGTAATCCGCATGCTCCAAAACGAATTGCGAATTCTTCCAACTCAAGACCAGTGCGTCAGGCTCCAGATCGGCCAGACGGAAGTGGCGGGAAAGCGGCACCTTCGTGTCCACGCTCAACAGCACGAACACGCCGCAACGGGCGCCGCTGGACACGATGCTCTTCAGACGCAAAGCGGCCGTTTCCGAAAAATTCGCGGGGAAATTCGCAATCACCAGCACGCGGTACGGCTCGGCCAATTCGCCCGCGGAGGCATTGTACTGCTGGATGGTGGGATACTCCTTGCGGAGATAGACCTGGATGACGTTTTCCATGTGCTTGGTAATGTCGGCCAGGCGTTGCTCGATGTGGGGCGTGTCGGTCCAGATGCGATTGGCCACGAGTTGCTCGTCGTAGTCGGCTAGGTGCATGAATGCGGAGAAGTTTTCGCCCAGCCCAATCGGATCGATTATCGTGAAGCGGACTTTTCCGGGCGGCATGGCCGTAAGCAAACGCAGCATGACGGCCTGCATGGCCTCGACCGCCTTGGGCAGCCCCGGGCCGTTGGCCTTCCACAGCAATAGCGAACGTTGAGGAAAAGGCAAGAGCACCGGCAAAGCGAACTCGGTTTGCGCGGGCCGCAACCCTTTATCCGAGGACAATCCGTCCTTGATGTGCGCCAATTCCAATTTACTGGATCCAAGCTGAAACGCCTGCGGAATCTCGTCGGGCAGCGCCCAACGGCTCCAGTCGGACGTGTGCCAGTCGGGAAACAGGTCTCGGCAGGATAGCCCGAGTTGTTCGACGCCGGCGCGAAAGCCTTCGATTCCGGCAAACCAGCGCTCGGACATGCTTGTCCATTCGCTCCGATAGCGGTCCTCGTTTTCCCGAGTCGCCAGGGTGTGTTCGGCGCGGAGCCGCTCCGACTCGGCGGTAAAACGCAGGTCGAGGTTGTGTAGCCGGCCGTAGTATTTTTCCTCCAAGGTGGGCAAGGAGCGGTCGCGGGAGGCCGCGATCTCGGCAAGGCGGGGAGGAAAAGCGGCATCGGTTTGTTGCAGGTCGTGCTGTTTGCGGCGTTCGATTTCGGCCGTGGCGGCGGCGAATTTTTCCTCGGCTTTTTTCATTTCGGCGTTTTGGCGAGTGATGATATCGCCGAACTGCTGCTGGCATTGGGCTTTGGCGGATTCCAGCACGGCCGGCCGGTTTGTGCCCGCCTCCAACAACGTGCGCAGCAAGGTCAAGTACGCATTGGCCGCCTGGCGATTGACGGCCCGGTGCAACCAAACGCCGATTACGATAAACACGACAAAGGCCGCGCCGCAACTGACGGCGGCCCAGTGCCAGTTGTTCCAGCCGAACCACAGGGCCGCCGGGTACACGGTAGCCGCCCATAACAGCAGAAATATCGCCAAAGGCCACAGTCCTTGGAAGAAACGGGGAAAAAACCGCGACATAAACTGCTGGGACAAGGTTTGATACTGGGTTCGCGTCAAATCAAGGGCGCGGGAAAAGCGCCGTGCCGGGTCGGTTTCCAGCACCAGGCCCTACAGTTGTGGCTCGGGGAACTCGCGCCATTGTCCGCGCCCGCGGAGCAATTCCTCGGCCTGCCGGCGAATCGTCTGAAGTTCCTGCCAACGGGACTCCAAACCGTCGACAATCTCCTTGAGTTGCAGGTTCGAGCCGCTGCGCGCGGCCTCCGACATGGCCATTACTTCCCAACGGCCTTCCTGCAATTGCCGATCGAGGTTTTTCCGGCCGGCTTCAAAGCGGGCAATGATCTGCTCAT
>JBEKGL010000380.1:0-4495 GCA_050012815.1 Thermoguttaceae bacterium | reverse complement strand
GTAGTGGTGCGGCACACAATGGTGCAAATGCTCACGCCCGACGCCATGCGCGGCCGCGTTTCGGCGGTAAACAATATTTTTATCGTGGCCTCGAACGACATCGGCGGCGTGGAATCGAGCGTAACCACATGGCTATTCGGCAGCGCGGTGATTTCCGTGGTCTTCGGAGGCATCGGCACAATATTCGTGGTCATTGCTTCCGCGCTTATCTGGCCGCAAATTCTAAAGATCGGCTCGCTACAAGATGTCCGACCGGTTTCTGATCCGTTACCAGTGGCGGATGAAGAAAGAGAAATTCTTTAAACTTATTTCATCCCGCCGGAATCATCCACGGCAGCAAATATGCTTGTGTAAGCGTAAGAATACCAATCAATATAGCCAGCGCCAGGCTGTGCAGGAAGACAAAGCGAAGGATTCGGCCTTCGCCTCCGGACTGACCCGTGGCTGCGGCGGCAACTACGATACTTTGAGCGTCGATCATCTTGCCCATTACTCCGCCCGTGCTGTTCGAGGCCACAATCAGTAGAGAATTGAGTTTTAACTGTTCGGCCGTGATCCGCTGCAGGCTGCCGAACAGGGCATTGGCCGAGGTGTCCGAACCCGTAAGCGCCACGCCCAGCCATCCCAAAAGCGGAGCGAAAAACGGATAAAGCCGGCCGGTATGGGTAAAGGCCAGTCCCAGCGTCGCGTCGGCCCCGCTATATTTCGTGACAAACGCCAATGCCAACATGCACGCAATGGTCAACAGCGCCCAGCGAACGCGGAACAACGTTCGGCGGAATTCATCCAGAAAAACAATCAGACCAAGCCGCAACCAAACGGCCGATAGCGCCGCGGCAATGAATATGCCCGTCCCAGTCGTCGAAAGCCAGTTTAATTCATACTTAGCCTCCTCGGCTTTGGCCGTGCGATCCGATCCGGCGGGAATTACCACGACCGGAGCAGTGCGATAAATCAGGTTGTGCAATCCGGGCACGTTGAAAGAAAGTTTACTAATCCTCTGCAAACAATTTGGGCTTTCGGCCGTACCGCCGTCGAGCATGGTTTTCCACGAGGGCCATCCCCAGAGAAATACCATCGATGAAAGCAATATCCAAGGCATCCAGGCATAGGCGATTTGCCGCGGCGTTAACGGCGTTAACGCCGACTTGTCTTGAGGATGATCGCAAGCGGCATTTTTCCGGCTTTGATCTACATTTTGAATCGGCGGCAACACGGCCGGCTCGTGTGTGCTATTTTTAAGTTCTTCCGGGAATCGCCAGATTTCCTTGGGCTGCCAGAATTGCAGAAATACGGTAAGAATTATCAACGAACCCACGCCGCCGAGCACGCCGACCAGTGTGGGACCATGAAAATTGGCGAAAACAAATTGGATGCCGGCAAAACTCCCACCGCATACCAATATCGCCGGCCAGCATCCTTTTATGCCTTTCCAACCCGACATGATCGCTACAAGCCAGACCGGCACGATCAGCGAAAACAGCGGCAACTGCCGGCCGACCATTTGGCATAGGGCCATTTCGTTCAGCCCGGAAACCTTGGCCAGGGTAATGATGGGCGTACCCAATGCGCCAAAAGCCACCGGCGCCGTATTGGCCAAGAGCGCCAAACCGGCCGCATACAGCGGCGAAAAGCCTATGCCTATAAGCAAGGCCGCCGAAATGGCCACCGGCGTGCCGAATCCAGCCGCCCCTTCTAAAAACGTGCCGAAACTAAAGGCGATCAATAGCGCCTGGATCCTCCGGTCAGGCGAAATGGCTGCCACCGAACGCTTGACGATTTCAAATTGACCGGAACGGACCGTCAGTTGATACAGAAAGATGGCGCAAAACACAATCCATCCGATTGGCAACAGCCCGAAGCATGCACCATATCCGGCAGCGGCAAATGCGGCCGACGCAGGCAAGCCAAAGCCATAAATTGCCACCGCCAACGCGGCCCCCAAGGCCGTTGCCGCCGCCCGAGGCGCGGATACACTGCTAAGCAACAACCCCAATAGCAGCACAATCGGCAGCCCAGCCATTAACGTGGACCAAAACGCGGATCCGCAAGGATTGTAAACCTGGACCCATTCCACGCCATGCTCCTAATCTAACTATTGCAAATTGAAAATTGCAAATTGAATAAGGACTTCGATTATATTTGTGTGCCACTGGCATCTTGCCAATGCTTGCTTTGCGGAATGGACATTATAGGAGAAATGCCGATCCAAAACTATGGAGGTTAAGTATCCGGGAATTGTGTTCCCATCCCGGGGAATGGGAAATAGAAAAATACGTTTCCAGTTGCAGCCCAAAGGGGAGAGTCCCATTTAAAGCGTGGCAAAAAATCCGGCCGTTTCCGATTACGGGCAGGCTGATTTCTGCTAGGATAATACAAACTTGTTACACCAGCAGGCATCTTTTCTGATACAATAAAAACAGTGGAATATTTCAGTATATAAGTTATGACCAGACAACAGATACTTACTATCGAAGACGATCACGCCATACGGCGGGGAATCGTGGATGCCTTGCACTTTGCCGGTTACCGCACGCTGGAGGCGGCCGATGGCGACAAAGGGCTGGAAATGGCTACCAAATGCGAATTCGAACTGCTGCTTTTAGACCTGGTGCTGCCCAAGCGGGACGGGTTTGCCATCCTCCAGGAAGTGCGCCGCCTGCGCCCGACCCTGCCGGTGATCATCCTTACCGCCCGGGGCGAAGAGGCCGATCGCATTCGCGGTCTCCACGATGGGGCCGACGACTACGTGGTCAAACCCTTTAGCGTAAAAGAACTGCTGGCCCGGGTAGAGGCCGTGTTGCGCCGCAGCGCGGAACGTCCCGTTGCACTGGCCGAAGTCCCTATTCCGGGCGGAGTGGTAGATCTTAAACGCCGCGAGGTTCGCTTCGATCAAGGCGATCGCGTGGAACTCTCCCAACGCGAAGCCGAGCTGGTGCAATACCTGGCCGGCAATCCGCACCGGGCAATTTCCCGCGATGAACTATTGGCCAATGTCTGGCTTATCAGCCCCAAAGGCATTACCACGCGCACCATCGACATGCACATCACCCGGCTCCGGGAAAAACTCCGCGACGATCCGGATCAACCCACTATTATTTTGACCGTCCGCGGCAAAGGATATATGTTTGGAAGGATGAAGGATGAAAACTGATTACTCAGAACCTTAAGAAACCGCTTGCGGTTTCGCGATAAAAACTTATTCAAGTGGGCAGTAAACCGTTGTTTAAATGGGCAGTAAACTGCCCATCCCTAATTAACTCCCAATCCCTAATCCCCAATCCCTAGTCCCTTTCCATGTTCCGCTACTGGCCAATTTGGTTGACTTTTGCGATTTGCCTGCTGGTAGTGTTGGCGGCAATGGGCTGGATCAGTTGGACTGCAATGCGTTTAGACCGCCTGGAGACCGAAGCGAAGTTGCAAACGGACCAGGAGGAAAAAGTTCGCCTGGCCCTGTGGCGGATGGATACCGCCTTGGCGCCTATGGTGGCACAGGAAAGCGCGCGGCCGTACTTTGCTTATAAGTCGTTCTTCTCCATGGATCGCGCATTCGGCAATATGTTTAACGAGCGGACCGGGGGCGAGGCGTTGATTCCTTCGCCATTGTTGTCGTCCAAAGTGCCGCATATCCTGGTTCATTTTCAGTTCGAACCCGGCGGCAGCCTTACTTCCCCGCAAGTGCCTCTCGAGAGAAACTGGAATCTGGCGGTTCCTCGACTGGTGAGCGATGAAGCAGTTCATAAATCCGCCAAGCATCTTGCCCAAATCAAACAATTATTGGACCGGAACAAGTTGCTTGCCATTTTGCCGGAACATCAGCCCGCGAATGTCGAAATGGTGATTGCGCCGGCAAATCCGCTGGCCCAATCGCCGGCCCAGCAAAAGGCAAGCCGCCAGCAACGGGAAGACGTGCGACAGTCGCAGGGGCAAGGCGCAGTGGAATTCCAACAACGCTCTCAGGCGGTCATCAATAGCACCAATGCCATGTTCCAAAGCCAACAGATGTCGCAAGCAAACGCCAAACCGCTGCCCATGAGTTCCGGAAAAAAAGAGTCTGTTGATTCCCTGTTGCCATCGACGCCTGGAACGATGCCTTCCACCGATTTTAGCGGCGTATTGATGACGCCCCTGTGGATCGACGGACAATTGATTCTTGCCCGGCGAGTTTCGGCCGGCGGACTAGAATATGTTCAAGGCTGCCTGCTGGACTGGCCGGCCATTAGAACTTCGCTGCTGGAAGCCATCGCCGACCTGTTGCCCGCAGCCGACTTGGTTCCGATTGATGCAATGGCTAATAACGAAGGTGGTCGCCTTTTGGCAGCCCTGCCCGTCCGCCTGGTTCCTGGCCCGTTGTCCGGCAACGACGATGGCGCCATATCCCCCATCCTTCTTTCCTTGACAGCGGCCTGGGCGTGCATGTTGACGGCGGCCGCGGCCGTGGCAGGTTTGCTAGGGGGCGTAATCCGGCTAAGCCAACGGCGGGCAATCTTTGTCT
>JBEKGL010000379.1:0-4515 GCA_050012815.1 Thermoguttaceae bacterium | reverse complement strand
TCCGGCCCGGGACTTGCGTTAGTATCGGAAAGACCCGTTTTTCAGCGAGAAATTTGAGAAAATGTGGCGTTTTGGATACAATAAAGTTTGTTGCGTTGACATTTTTCAACAGGTTTTACTACCATGAGATGGCATATTGCAGTTCTAATGTCTTTACCGGCCATGGCGGCAATAACTGCCGCGCAGGCCGGGTCCGATTGCCGCGTTGTATATTGCAGCGAGTCGGAGGAATCGTCCTGGGTTTTCCGGCCCTCGTTTTTCAGTCACGATCCGGACAACGGCAAACGCGTCGCCCAGTACGAGCCGGAACAGACTTCATATTATCGGGACGATCCGACTTATCTGGAGAGCGGATATCGCCACTATCAATATGCGATCGTCGGCCCGGGCGGCAGCGCCGACCGCATGCACGTCGTGCAGACTTGGGGACTGGGCGATTTGATCCGGCCGTACGGCGAATGGGAATATCCGTTCCGCGCCGGGGCCACGCCTTACGGACCTTGGGGTAATCCGCAGGGACCCTGGACGATGCCCTTCGATTCCTGGCAGAATCCATACGGGCTGATGCAACATCTGCCAAACGCGGGTTGGAACAGCGGTCCTAACCAGTACGGACCGGGAACAGTCGTTCCCTACGGCGGATCGTCGGGAAACAGGCCCGGGTACGGGTCGGGAAGCGGATACGGGTACGGGCAAGGGGCCGGACAGGCGCCTTATACACCGTCGCCATCCCCTGGACCAGGCAACTATTAAACAACTATAATACTCATTAGAGAACACCACGGAGTCACGGAGAACACGGAGTTAAGAAGAATTTATATTAAAAAAAGGGGGGGCCTGATACTGCCTTGCTCCCCTGCGGGTTGCGGCTAAACACATGAAAAAACACTGATAAAATCGGCCGTTGAATTCACGGACTGTCTCAATGGATATCTTTGTTTTCTTCTCCGTGTCCTCTGTGACTCCGTGGTGATTTTTTCCGGATTTCTTATGTGAGTATTTTATATGCCGATCTACGAATATGCCTGCCGCGGTTGCGGACATGAATTTGAATACTTTGTTCGCGGCGGCGAAACGCCGAGTTGTCCGGCGTGCGGCCAAACGGACTTGACGAAGAACTTCAGCCTACCGGCCGCGCATACCGGCAGTAAAAAAGATCCTGCTTGCCCGGCAAAAGATTCCTGCGGCGCGCCCCGCTGCGGCGGCGGCAATTGCGGCATGGCAAAGTGGATGTAGCTTTCAGCATTCGGCATCGCGTATCCTTTTGAATGTTCACGATTCCATCATAACCGATGGACTAAACAAAGAAAACCACCGGCGAAAACCGGTGGTTTCGAGTGATATTCAATCAGGATTTTACATCACAAACCGCGCGATTTTTACGGTATGATCGCGGCCCCGGCGATCCATGCGCCGGCCTCGAACACGCCGGCGCGGATGCTTAGCGGCAAGGGATCCAGCAAGTACGGGGCACAATCGCCCGGGCGGTAGTAGCCCAAGGTGTACATGCACTCGTCGGGCAATTCGAGTCCCATCTTGTAAGGCAGGATGGGCACAGTGAGGTAAAAGCGAGCGGCCGAGGCGAACGGCTGCAACCAGGGGCCCAGCGTATGTCCGTATCGCTCCACTTGTATGTCTTCGAAGTACAAGGGGTGGTGGCACAAAGCGGATGCCGTCCAGGTGAAAGTGACCGGTGCCCAGTACCGTGGCCGGAAGTCGTCGCCTCCCCAGGGACAATCCTTGGGCAGATCGCCCGGCGAGGGCTTGATGCTCGTTGTCAACTCAGAGATTTTCTTCAGGTCTTTGACAGACAGACAGACGTCTTTGAGGTCCGGATTCTTGGCGGCCAACGACTGCTCCAACGTCTGACCTCCAATGTTTGGACCTTTGGAATTGTCGGCCTTCAACTGCACGCCAATCTCTTTTTCCTGAGCAACGGAAGATTTAGCGCCGGCGGATTCGGAATCCGCGGCCGCCTTCTTATCGCCAAAGGAATTGTCGAACGCGCCGGAGGCGAATTGCCGGGAATTATTTGCCGGCGGCGTGGGCGTCCATCGGACGACGTGCTCGATTCGGGTCACGTTTTCCCCGGCATCGCCCGGTTCCGCATCGTAGGAAAGCCATTTCAATTTTCCACTGGATTTGGCCGTTGTATAATCGGCCTTCTTTATCTCGTTTGTTCCCGAGGCGTCGCAGTTGCCGGCGGCATTCGCGGCGCCGGTTGCAACAAGCCAAGCGGCCAAGGCAAAAGCGGCCATGACAGCCGGTGTTTTGAATCCACCCCCGGAAAAAACGGGGACATCCTTTTTTTCCAGACATTCGATGGGCGAATTAATTTCCATCGCCCCGGACGTACTCCGTACTATAATTCGGCGCTTCCTGCGTAATAATGATGTCATGAGGATGACTCTCCCGTACACTGGCGGGTGAAACCTGCAGGAACCGTGCATTGCTGCGCAGTTCCTCGATGGTTTTAGTTCCGCAATATCCCATTCCGGCCCGTAGTCCGCCCACGAGCTGATATACAAACGGTCCCAAGGCGCCTTTGAACGGCACCCGGCCTTCCACGCCCTCGGGAACCAGTTTGTCGGGTCCGTGGTTGCCGCTTGCTTGACGGTAGCGTTCGCTGGAACCCTGGACCATGGCCCCCAAGGAGCCCATGCCTCGATATACTTTAAATGTTCGACCCTGATATAAAATTTGTGCGCCGGGGCTTTCCTGCAATCCGGCGAACAATCCGCCAATCATCGCCACGTTGGCCCCGGCGGCAATGGCTTTGGTAATGTCGCCTGAGTAACGTATGCCGCCGTCGGCAATGATGGGTATTTGTTTTTTATCGGCAACTTGAGCGGCCTGCCAAATTGCGGAAATCTGCGGTACGCCGACGCCGGAAATCACTCGAGTGGTGCAAATCGAGCCCGGTCCTATGCCGACTTTAACGGCATCGGCCCCGGCCTCGATCAGGTCTTTGCAACCATCGGCGGTGGCCACGTTGCCGGCCGCGACGTCAATGTCCCATTGTTTTTTTATCTCCTTGACGGTCTCGATCACATTTAGCGAATGGCCGTGGGCGCTATCGACCACGATTATATCCACGCCTTTGCGGATCAGTCCTTCGACGCGGTCGTAGTTGTGAACACCGACGCCCGCACCTACTCTCAGCCTGCCTTGCCCATCTTTGCAGGCTTGCGGAAACCTCCGCATCATATCAATGTCTTTAATTGTAATTAGTCCCGTCAACCTAAAACTTTCGTCAACCAGCAAAAGTTTCTCTACCTTTTTTGTCATTAAAATCTTTTCAGCTTCCTCAAGCGTTACGGTCCCCGTAGCCGTAACCAGATTCTCTTTGGTCATAACCTCGGAAATCGGCCGATCACCGTGTTCAAGGAAGCGGAGGTCCCGGCGGGTGAGAATTCCCACCAAATGGCCACCATTAGAAGTAATAGGCAACCCGGAAACATTATATTGGGCCATGATTTCCCGGGCGCGGCCGACCGTGGCGTTGGGAGGAAGGGTTTGGGGATCGAAAATTATCCCGTTGGCCGAGCGTTTGACCTTCTCGACTTCTTCGATTTGCCGTTCGAGCGACATATTCTTATGTATTATGCCCAGCCCCCCCTCCCGGGCCAAGGCAATGGCCATCTCCGCCTCGGTGACCGTGTCCATGGGCGAAGAGATCAGGGGAATGTTCAGGGTAATACGTTGAGTCAAGCGGGTGGCGACATCCACTTCGGCCGGGACAACGGCGCTGTAACGGGGTTCCAAAAGCACGTCGTCAAAGGTAAGGCCCTGGTATTGGCAGATATTTTCTCGCATGGCAACCGGTCCTCCACTGGGAAAACTAACGGTAAACCCAAAATTGTAACGCAGAAGATAGGGGATAGGGAATGGGGGAGGGGGGGATAGGATTTGAGATTTGAGATTTGAGATTTGAGATTGGAGATTGGGGATTAGTGGGCAGCGGACGGTGGGAGGTGGGCAGTGGTTGTTTAGCCGCGAGCGGGCACCATCGGGCACCGATGCGCAGCATTGGTCGGCATGGTCGGCGAGGGAGGAGGGACGAGTGACAAGCATTGACATGCCATCTGTATAACGTCTAACTTTACTCTAATCTGATATGAGTATAAGATGTAAGTTCGAGTGCCTAATGTTCGACTTATCTTTTTGCTGCGAGGTGTTTGCCATGGAGATACTTACGATGGGCAAAGTAGTGGTTTCTGCGCAGATCGAAAACCTAAGCGATTTGACAATGGTCGCAAAGGGTTTGTTACAGCAGGAGAATGTGCGTCGTTTAGAGATGCCGGATGCTTTAGTGGATACCGGCGCGACCCTGCTTTCCCTGCCAAAAAGTCTAGTTCAAAAATTAGGGCTGGCTCGCCATCGTACTCGAACAGCCCGCACAGCGGCAGGAATCATTTCCTTCGGGATTTACGAACCAGTCCGGCTGACGGTGCAGGATCGCGATTGCATTGTCGAGGTAGCCGAGATTCCCGATGAATGTCCCGTGCTGATCGG
>JBEKGL010000378.1:0-4524 GCA_050012815.1 Thermoguttaceae bacterium | reverse complement strand
CTTTTTCCTTTCAGCTCCTTTAGAGTTCGTCCACCTTTTGGAAATTGCTGCGTAGGGAGTTACGACGCCTCGAATAGCCCGAGGGCTTGTAATAAGATAGCCCAGGGTTGTCGCGCAGCGACTACCCTGGGGCAAAAAGGAACGAAAAACCATACCCCAACGGGGTTTCGGAGAGGCGGACGCCACACTCCGCAACCCTTTCAGGGTTGATGTGGTGATTATAAATCCCATCCCAGGGTAGCCGCTGCGCGGCAACCCTGGGCTATCATATGCAATCCCTTCGGGATAAAAATTGCGGCTCCCGTTTACCATGAAAGGTGGACGAACTCTTTAGGGGCGTATTTTTTCTATCGTATGGCCGTATGATCCTAAAAAGATATAACCAGAGCTTCATTCTATGGAGATATTACCGGTTTTCGCCGGCTTTTTACCGCACGATGGAAAAGCAGAACAACCGAAAACAACCAGATTATAATGGCAAGGATAATAGTCCATTCTTTGGATGTTAAAATTGGAATGTGTACTAGGTCCTCAAAATTCTTCATTTCTCCAGCAAAGATTTTCGCCCATATTTTTACAGGAATACCTGTCGGTAGAGATTGTACAATTCCGTCAGCAAATAACACGTTAATCTGATTGATATGATGATCGTTCGGGATGCGTACGCCTTTTCCAACTCTCATGTTTTCTAGTAATTCATCTACTGTAATATCTCGTGGTTCGGCCCAATTGATGTCTGAGTCAACAACTTCCACGGCCATTACTGTATGTGAGCCGCCATCGGGCAAATCCGACAGCTTAATCGGCCCATCCTCCCGCCAAGTTGTGCCTGGGCCGATAACTGCAATGTAGTTGGATGCAAATCTTTTCGTTGTACTATTATCACCTGGACATAAAAATTCAGGTATAAATTGGCCTGACACTTTGGCGTTGTTCGGTCCATCCCAAGGCTCGTCTTTCTTCAATGACTCATACAGACTGCCGTATTCCATCATTGGTAAAATTTCCACTCGCCAACTGAATAAAGGTTTGCCGTCTTTGTTGCAGGTATTAACCGAGGGGAAATGCTGGTTCATTTCGTGATAGGTGTACAATGCAAGGCCTAGCTGCTTTAGGTTGTTCTTACATGCCGCACAAAGGAATTTTGGTTCTGCATGAGAATATAGCGGCAATAATAAACCTGTACATAACAATCCGATAAATAATATTGCCGCTACTTGTATTACTCCCGATTTCAAACTCTCCGAGCGATTAACGCATATTGCGGCGAAAAATATCACAGCATCAAGCCATAGAGCGATAAGCCAAAATCCATAAAATTCAGATTGGCAGAACAGCGCCAGTGAGGCGGCCACTGCGAAAAAGACTAAAAATATCGTGGATAATCGGGACTGCATTGCCGGAATTAAAAGACGTTGAATATCGCAATTAATTGTTTGATTCCTAAACCAAACCATTGCCTTATGCTACGTTTTTTGCCCGGTCGGGGCAATTGATAATAGCCTAGCAATTCAGAGATCGTTCACCTTTTCTGGAAATATGGATAACATTGTTAAGCCCAAAGGGCTTCAATATGATAGCCCAGGGCAACGCCCTGGGTAGAGGGAAAGACCAGTACATCATTAGGCCTGTAAGGCCGTTATAGAACTGGAAAAAAACAAGCAGTTATGTCGCCCTTTCAGGGCTTTAGGTTTGTTGGAGGCACCTATTCCCAGGGCGTTGCCCTGGGCTGTTATATATTCAGCCTTTCAGGCTGGAGCATATTTTCAGCCTTTCAGGCTGGTGGCCAGGCCATGTCGGCCCGGGTGAACCGCATATCCACCGGACCGACACGGTCCGGCTCTTCTTTTTTTTAATGAACGCTGCTTTTTTTGTGGTCTCTGCTTTTTTAGTGGCGATTCCAAGCTGTGTTAGCAGCGCCGACCGGCGGCGCGTCGAGGACCTGCACGGCCACGTCGTCGATCCAGGCTTCGCCCAGGCCGGTCAGGGCGAAGGTGACGTTTAATGTTCCGGACTGGGGCGCAATGCGATACAAGGCGAATTCTTGCCAGCCGGCTGTATGGCCAACGCGGTCGGCCAGGGCCTCGCCGCCCAGGGAATCGAAGATCATCAGCCCGTCCACGCTGCCGGTGATCGGACTGGGCACGTTCACCCAGCCGTGGATACACACGATTTGTCCGGCCTGGAGCATTATCGAGGGGCCGATGAACCTGATGGGCGGAGTTTCCAGCATGGCCGGCGGATGCTTTAGGTCGTCGGCAGTCACCGATAATCTCAGTCCCAATGCCCCGCCGTGGGCCGAGCCGGCCATAAGGTCGGCGGCGGTTTGCACGCCCGGGCCGGTGCCCTTCAGATATCGCCACCCGGCCTGGAACATCAGGTCGAGATTTTCAAAATCGCCACCTGGAAGCAGATTCGGACTGAGTCGAGAGCCGCGAATGCGATCGATCAAGCGCCAGTGACAGGGGAGCGTTTGGAAGTCCAATGCTGCCGGACTGGTGGCCATGGAGGCGATTTTTTTGCCGTCGACCGCCTCGTCCCAGTAAAATCGCTCGACCGCGCGCAAGGAACTCATTGCCCGATCGGCGCCGAGTTTCGCGGCATCGTACTGCCGAGCGGCTATTTGAGCGTCGCACCATTGCAGACTTTTTTGCGCGTCTTTGAGCCAGGCCGGCGGCGGGACTTTTGCCCCGGGCCGCTGATTCAATTGCGCGGCGATGCTATTCACCATATAGAGTTTATGCCAGGCCAAATCGCGCTCCAGTTGGGCGGCCAGGCGTCCAAGGTTGGCCGAGCGCTGCTTAATGCCGCTGATTACCGTTGGATCTTGGGCTAAAAGTACCTGGGCAGTCATGCCGAATTCGGCCAAAGTCACAAGTTTTCCTCCGGCTACGTGATTGGACGATAAGGGTTTAAGGTCGCCGGGAATCATTTCAAAGGCCCCAGCCGATTCCGGCGCCGGCGCCACCAGGGAAAGATTTTTCGCCGCTGATTTCGCGGGCACGCATTGCGCCCCGGGCGAATACCATATAGGCAACAACAATCGGGCACGCTCGGCTTGAAGAATTGCGGCGACAACTTCTTTCTCGCTGCTTTTGCCGGTGGTCACGAAATCGCCCGCGGCCGCCCAAGGCTCGACCATTTCCAGTTCCAAATTCAACAGTTGCAAGGCGAGTGAGCGGTGCCGGGTCTCGGTATTGTCGGCATCCAGAGGCGAGAAAGAAAGAAACAGCAGTCCGCGGCTATTCGCGACTATGGCCGTAAGGGCCATAAGCCGCATCCGATCGAAAGAAACTTCCGGGGGCATTGTGTTGCCGGGCTCCAATGCGGCGATTTGTTGGACGAGCGATTCGTTGGCCTGGGTCTGGACGGTGGTCCAGACGGGTGTACCGGGCCGTGCCAGAAGCGGCTGCCGGCCGACCCATGTGCCGTAGTCGGCCAGTTCCATGCTGGTGCCCAACGGCCGCCGGTCGATGAGCAGAAAAATACTGTTGTCCAGCCGGCTGTATCCGCGCAGATCGGCGATGGGCCGGCAGATCAAGGGTCGCTCGCCGCGATGGTCCGCGCCGCGAATTTGTTCTACCCAACGGCGGGTGGATTCCAGACGCTCGGCCGGCAGATCGCCGCCTAAGTCCCACATTAACACCGGATCGAACGCCGGCCCGACGTCGCTTAGCGCGGCCGCCGGATCGTTGACGCCGTCGGATCTTGTCGGGCGGGGCGCGGGACAGATCACCCACAAACCAAGCTTGTCGGCCTCTTCCAGGATTTCCTGGGCGGGCAGACGTTTTAGCCAGACCGTATTGAAGCCCAATTTCTTTAAGTACTCCAGCGGCTCGCCCTGGTGTTCAATTGCACGGGGAAAAAACGGCCGGCCATCGACCGTTAGCACCGAACCCGAGAGTTTTACTTCGTGCCGCTTGGGTTGGATGGGAACAAACGCCCCGGTTCGGGAAGGATCGTTGTCGGCAGGCGTATTACCAATGCGGGGCGAAGGATTGATCGAGTGGGCTTGTACCGGGGCCGACGTGCTGACGTATCCGGCGACGTCCAAATCGTCGATCCACACGTTGGTCACGCCCGGCCCGCCGTAAACGTTCAACAAGACGGCATCGATGTATGCTTCACGCTCATCCACGTTTGGACCGAGCTGGCCGTGCAGATAGCGGACTTGCCGGGCCAAAAGCCGGGGCACGTCGGTAATCCGCAATTCCTGCCATCGCCCGGCGTCGGTGTAACTTGTACCGGCGACCAGCGTGAACACCGGCCGGCCGGTTTTAGGATCGATCGATCGGGGCAGCACAACCCGGGCAAGCAATTGCATGCCGGATCGATCGGACTTGATCCACAGACTGGGCATCAGTTCGTCTATGACTATCGGCCGGCCGACATCATGGGCAATGTGGACGTAAGAACCGTTGTTGGCCGACACGCTCAACCATTCGCATCCCTTGCCGGTGTGTGCCTCGTTCTGAACCCGGCGGTGGTCGAGTATGCGATATTGGGAATTGGCGCCGGCTTCGC
>JBEKGL010000377.1:0-4526 GCA_050012815.1 Thermoguttaceae bacterium | reverse complement strand
CCTTGAAATATGTCCAGAAAAGTAACCTTACCGCCGGACGTTCCCGATTTTACCCCAGGCTCAAGGCCGGGCGGTTGGTGGCACGAATCGGACGACGGCGTGCGTATTGTGTGCGATCTTTGTCCGCGGGGCTGCGCGTTGCGCCCGGGCGATCGGGGTTTTTGCTTTGTCCGCGAGAACCGCCAGGGGCAGATCGTTTCCACCACTTACGGCCGAAGCACCGGGTTCTGCGTTGATCCGATCGAGAAAAAACCGCTCAATCAGTTTTTTCCCGGCACTGCGGTATTATCGTTCGGCACGGCGGGCTGCAATTTGGGCTGCACATTTTGCCAGAATTGGACGATGTCGCGATCGCGCGACGTGGAGGCCGCCTGCGAAACCGCCGATCCGGCGACCATCGCCTCCGCCGCCGTGCGCCTGGGCTGTCAGAGCGTGGCATTTACCTACAACGATCCGATCATCTGGGCCGAATACGCCATCGACACGGCCAAGGCCTGCCGGCAAGCGGGCGTAAAGACCGTGGCCGTCACCTCGGGTTACATTTCCGAGGTTGCCCGGTCGGCCTTTTATGAGCAGATGGACGCGGCCAACGTCGATCTAAAGGGTTTTACCGAGGATTTTTACCGCCAATACTGCGCGGGCCGATTGCAGCCGGTGCTGGATACGCTCCGCTGGATCGCCCGGCAGAGCAAGGTCTGGCTGGAGATCACCAATCTTATCATCCCGGGCGCCAACGATTCGCCCGAGGACATCAAACGCATGTGCCGATGGATTGTCGACGAGTTGGGCCCGGACGTTCCCCTGCATTTTTCGGCGTTTCATCCGGATTTCAAGCTGACCGACCGCGGTCCCACGCCGATCGGCACATTGCTCGAGGCATACGATATCGCCCGCCAGGCGGGAATACGCTATATTTATACGGGCAACGTCATAGACCAAGAGCGGCAGCACACGTATTGCCCAGGTTGCAGGCGTGCGGTTATCGAGCGCAGCGGTTATGATATTTTGAGTTTTGCCATACAAGCCGGTCGATGCATGTTTTGCCAAGCGCCCATTGCCGGCCGTTTTGCGGATGTGCCCGGCACTTGGGGCTCCCGCCGGCTGCCGGTTCGGATCGCCAATTATTCATAAAGCCGCGACCGTTGGTCGTGCACGACTGTAAAGCCGCGACCAGTGGTCGCGCACATTATATTAACCGACACTCACATGACAACACCTCAAAATAATCAGGGCGCGGGGCCGAAGCTCAGTGCTGAAGAAGAGCAGCGGCTGTTTCGGGCAACCGGGCGCCGGGTGGCGGCGGTAGTGCGGATGTCGCGGCCCGAGCAGTTCGAGCAGACCCTTGCCGAATCGGCCGATTTGCCGGTTTACGGGGCGTTTGTGAGTCTTAAGCGCGAAGGCCAATTGCGTTCGTGTTGCGGTTATCTCAGCCCCACGGCCACGCTGGCCGAGGCCGTGAGCCACGCGGCCGATCGGGCGGCCAAGGACGATCCCCGCTTTCCGCCCATTGCCCCGGAGGAACTGGATTTTTTGGATATGGAGGTTTGGCTTTTGTGGGGGCCGGAAGAAGTCGCCGCCCGGGGCGAAGACCGCGTGGGGGAAGTGACTATCGGCTTGCACGGTCTGCAAATTTCACGCGGATCCAATCGCGGCCTGCTTTTGCCGGGCGTGGCGGTGGAACACCGTTTCGACGCCCGAACATTCTTGCAGCAAACCTGTTTGAAGGCCGGCTTGCCCCGCGACGCCTGGCTGGACGACGATACGAAACTGCTTCGTTTCGAGGGTTATGCCATCCGCGGCAGATTGTCCGCGAGCAAGGAAAAAATGGGGACGGGCGCCTTAGCGGAGCCAGTCACCAATTTTTCCGATCGCCCGCCGGCCGTGGCAGGGACTTTTTACCCATCCAAGCCATCCGAAGTGGAAGCAATGCTCGATCGGATGCTTGCCGAGCCGTCGTCAAAAGAATCCTGGGCTGCGGCAATGGCGCCGCACGCGGGTTGGATTTATTCCGGGCGCCTGGCCGCCCGGGTGTGGCAGCGACTGCAAATTCCCAGCCGGGTAATCATCTTCTGCCCAAAGCATCGCCCGGGCGGGGCTCAGTGGGCAGTCGCGCCCCATCGGCGATGGCTCTTTCCCGGCGGACAATTGGATTGCGACGCGGAACTGGCCGTGCGATTGTCCCAGTCCGTTGACCATTTGGAATTGGACGCCTTGGCCCACCGGGACGAACACGCCATCGAGGTGCAATTGCCCATTTTGGCCCGTTTGGCCCCGCAAGCCAAAGTGACGGGCATCGTCATCGGCGGCGGAAACAATTTTCCGGCCTTGCAACGCTTTGCATCGCAGATGGCCGGCGTCTTCGGCGACCTGCCCGAGCGCCCGCTTCTGGTCATATCCAGCGATATGAACCACTTTGCCGATGACAACGAAAATCGCATTTTAGATCGCATCGCCCTGGACGCCATCGAGACGCTCGATCCGGCCCACGTGTTCCAAACGGTTAGTATGCACCACATCAGCATGTGCGGATTGTATCCCTGCGTGATCGTAATGGAAACGCTTCGCCAACTCGGTTCGCTCAATCGCTGCGAATTAGTGGGCTACGCCACCAGCGCGGACGCCGAAGGCCCAAGAAATCGAGTGGTGGGATACGCGGGAATGCTGTTCGGATAAGGGGGATTACCATCGGCCATCGAAGAGAAATCTATTGATGAACCGGCGGTTAGCCCCTCATGGGATTAAATTTTGACGCCGATGCCTGCCGCCCGGACTATCAAAGCCTGTTTGAAGTATTGGAAGCGGTGCTTGGATTAGCCGGCCACCCGCCACCCGCTTTGGGATCGATAGTGATCCCAATTTTGGCCGCCCGGACTATCAAAGCCTGTTTGAAGTATTGGAAGCGGTGCTTGTAGGGTTGTTTTCGGGCCCATTCAAAGGTGCTATAGACAAGATCTGCCGGTATTTTTCCCTTGTCTACCTTGTGTAGAATATATTCGATAAAGTGCCCTTCTTCGATGCAGGTAGTTCTTAAGGCGGCTTTCATGGTTTTCGCGTCCAAGGGGGTTGTGTCCGCCATAATCGTCGCCGAAATCCAACTTAACGCTAGCAATGCTAGTATCACTGTAAGTTTTGTGCGAGTTCGGAACATGGTTCCAGTTCCCGGGTGATAAAATCTTGATATTATGCCCGGAAACTTGTAACTAATACGCACCGCGGACGCAAGGGCGATTTTTCAGGGCAATTTCAACTAATTCGATAGCCCCACTTCGGCGATGCCTCGTTTGGCATCGGCCACGAAAATGGCCGCGGTCTTGCCTTGTTCGTCGGCCACAAGCCAGGCGTGTCCGGCCTGGGTTGATTTCGAGAGCCTTCCGTAGGGCGGCAATTTTCCCGAGGATTGACGCTTGCCGTCGGCATCGAGCCAAAAGACTTCCAGCGGCCGATTGCCTCGATTCAAGAAACGGATCGAAGTTTTATCGCCCGACTGGCCGGAGCGCAGTTCGGTTTCCTTTTCCGGTCCAAGGGGTTTCAACTCGGTGAAGTTGAGCTTTGGCACCTCCATCCTGCCGGAGTAGAAAGCGTCGAACAGGGCGTAGGCCTCCGGGTCGTAATTTTTCAATCCTTCGCGGCCGTCTTCGGGTTGGGGGCCTTCCATGGACAGTTCGCCGCGGGTGCCCCAATACCACATCGTCAGTTCGGCGAAATACTCGTCCGGATTCGTGCCCGCGTAATCGCCCACCCAGTGGCCGTTCCTGAGCGACTCGTGATACTGCTTCACGATAACTTCGCGCACTGAAGACGGTATGCCGGAACCGAAGATATTGTGTCCGAACTCGTGGACGCAGATGTCGCGCCCCCGATACCGATCCTTATCCAAGAGCAGCAAGTTCTCCTCGCCGCAGGAGGCTACCAGTCCGCCCATGCCGCGGGTGCGTTCGTCCACGGTCAGATTGCCGTCCATGCGCCGCCCTTTCATGCCGCGGTATTCGGGCATGTCGGATGTGACCTGGTCGCGGCCGATGACGTGCAGTTCCGAGCCGGCCGCCTTCAAATTCCAATGCACGTTGGGCTGTTTGCCCATCTGCCTCGACAAACGGCGATAGGCCTCGCGCAGGGCCTCGTCGGCGACGTCCTTGTGGGCCTTGATGTAAATGCCGTCGCAGTCGATCATTTTAGAATAGAAATCCTGTTGCGGCGGCGAAAGCGTGATGATCGGCGGGACGTTCGGATCCGGCCGGTCCTCCAGCGGCTTGGGTTGCACGGGCGGCATGGTCTTCGACATCTTGCCCTCATCCGGCGGACCGACCAGGGCCACGCCGCGTTTGGTCTCTCCCACGAAAATGGCCTGGGCCTTGCCATCGGCGTCGGTCACCACCCAGGAGTGCGCGGCCTGCGTCGGCTTGGTAAGCGAACAATATGGAGGCAGATCGCCTTCGGCTTGACGCTGACCGTTCATATCCAGCCAAAAGACTTTCAACGGCTGAGGTCCGCGATTGACAAAACGAATCGTCGTTTTTCCGCCCGGG
>JBEKGL010000376.1:0-4536 GCA_050012815.1 Thermoguttaceae bacterium | reverse complement strand
TCTTTACTGTGGTGCCTTCGATACGCTCATAAGTTGTATAGCGTCGTTTGCAGTCCAGACATTCCCGCCTGCGCCGGGTGGCAATGCCGTCTTCGCTCGCCCGGGTGTCGATCACCCGATCATTATCCAGATGGCAAAAAGGGCATTTCATGGCGGCACGGATCTCCATTAAATTTAAACACTTAATACTATAATCTCTAGCGGGTGGTGGGGGAAGAGGTATAAGGCTTTAGGAATCGTAATAAAATAAACTTGCAAAAATCGGGAGGCCGGACATTCTTCACAAAATCAGGAGGCCGGACATTCTTGTCTGGCCCTATTTGCTTGGCCCGATTTGTCTGGCCCGAAAAAGACAGGCAAGAATGCCTGTCCTCCTGATTAAAATCCATGAAACCGCTTGCGGTTTCGCACCGCCCACTTTCCACTGTCCACTTTCTACTACCCACTGATAACTGAAAACTGAAAACTAATAACCATCTACCACATACCATCTACCATCTACTATAATGCTTCTGTTTCCTATCCAGCGAAAATTCAGACTATAGGAGGGTTACGGCAATGGTTTGCCCTCAATGTGGCGCGGAAATCGTCGCGGAAGCGGTTTTTTGTCACAAGTGCGGTCATCGGATTCCAGAACAGGATATCCAGAGTGACCCCGGGAACCCGTCTACGGTTCCGGGCGAAACGCCCGCCCCGGAGGTCACCCCCACTGAAAAGTTCAAGTTGGCTGCCACCGGGCTTGATTCCGGCGAGGAACAGGAGCGGGAACTTTGGCGCGGCAGTTACTCGTCAAAAGCGATGATTGGGGCATGGTGCTTAAGCGCATTGATCAGCATTGGATTACTGATTATCGGGCTTATTTGGGTGCCTTGGAGATACTGGGCCTATTTAGCAATTGCCATTATCTTCCCCTGGATTTACAACCAGATCAGGTTGCTCCATCGCCGTATGAGTGTTAGATATATGCTCACAAACCAGCGGTTCATTCACGAATCGGGCCTTCTCCGCCGCGTTACCGACCGCATCGAGGTGATCGATATCGACGATATCACCTTTGAACAGGGAGTCATTGAACGCATTGTTGGAGTCGGCACGATCAAGATTACCTCCAGCGACCGCACTCATCCTGAACTCATTTTGTCCGGCATCGAGGACGTCAGCCGGGTTTCAGGGCTTATCGACGACACCCGCCGCGCCGAGCGCCGCCGCCGGGGCCTGCATATTGAAAATATCTGACAGAATAAATCCGCAGATAACGCAGATAAACGCAGATAATTATAAGTTTTTTTAAAAATAATTAAAAATGTTACCATTTATTTTATTACTCATATAATAATCTGCGTACATCTGTGTCATCTGCGGATAACATTTTCGGCGGCGTAAAGAAAAAGGAAAACGATCATGTCCGATCAGCGTGATCCGCAAACCTATGCCGTTCTCGGGACTTGCATGGAAGTTCATAATGAGTTGGGGCATGGTTTTTTGGAGGCGGTATATCAGGAGGCACTACAGTGTGAATTAAGCCAACGCGGAGTACCATTTTCTCGCGAAGTTGTCTTACCAATCAGGTACAAGGGCGAGGCTTTACAGTGTTCTTACAAAGCTGATTTTATTTGCTACGAATCAATCATTGTTGAGCTTAAAGCGCTTACGCAACTCACAACACTTGAACACGCCCAGATTATCAACTATCTAAAAGCGACTGGATTAGAAAGAGGATTACTGATTAACTTTGGATCTCCCCGCCTGGAATACAAGCGATTTATACGATCCGAAGACCAGAAAAACACACACATACAATCCGCAGATTACGCAGATGAACACAGATAGGTGCGATTGAATAAAATAAAGGGTGATTAAGCCGCTTAAAGAAACTACACGGGTTCCTAGAGTATTATAAATATCTGTGAATATCTGCGTTATCTGTGGATAATGTTTTCCTTTGATGACAAGAAAAAAGAATTTGTTATAATGCGTCTACCATGCCGAAACTGTCAAGGAATGACGAAGCGATTGCGTCGACCGAAGGGATGATCGTTAAATTGCCCGGCCCAACTGTCGTGGCGGTCATAGCCGGGATTGCCGCCGCATGGATCGCCGCGGATTCGACGGGTTTCTGGGGTCACTGCTTGCGTCATGCTCTGACGTGCCTGGCCTTGGGCATTGCCATCATTGCCGCATGGCCGCGGCCTGATTGCACCTGGAAAAATTGGGCAATCTTGGCAACCGGCGTCGCTGTGTCTCTGCTTCTAAACAGCTCAATACTGCCATCAGTCAATGTTTTGGGAGTGGTTTTGCTATTGGCGACCCTTGCCTATATTCACGATGGTCAAACTAGCCGGGCAATTCTCTTGGCTGCATTGGCCGCGATGACCCTAGCCGTGTTCCGATTGGCCTTAACTGCCAGCCCGATGGTTTGGCAATTGGCCGACGTACTGGGTTGGAGCATGGGAAAACTCTCCGGCTACTTGACCGGCAGACCGCTTAACATCGGCGCAACATTCGGCGGGATGGATTTTTTAGTTTTGATGGGCGCCCTTTACGTCGGCTGGCTGTTCAACATCGCTCCGCTGCGTCGGCGAGCCGGGATCTATGCACTAGCGGCAATTCTAATTGCGCATCTTACGTATCTCGTTGCCCTTGCGTATTCGGAAAAGATTGCCGCTCTACTGCCCGAACCGTTTTTTGTCCCGGAAACCGATATCAGCCGCGTCGGCGCTTGGGCCTGGCAAAATGCCGTGCGAACGTTTTTACCTTGGAATTTGCCCGTGTTGGCAATGATTTTGCAGTGCATTATTGCAGCCTGCATGTTTCGCTGGGCCGATTGGCTGCCGGTTGCCAAGCCTGATAATCAAAAAATCAATCCCAAGTCCGGATATGACGAGGTAATTGAGTTTCGCACTGTAATTAAAGATGCCGCATTTAAACTTGGGCCCATGGTTTTGGCTGTGCTGATCGGATTGCTCACTTCGCTTTCGCCGGTCAAAACCGACTTGAAGGGCAAAACATTCGTGGCCTATGACAAAGGCAATTTCAGTTGGCTCAAACCCGAATATGACAACCCGATTGAAGGCGGCTACGGGATGCTGCCCGTTTTTGTCAAGAGTCTGGGCGGAAGTTTTGTCAAATCAGCGGCCCTTTCCCGGGAAGATCTTGCCGGGGCCGATGTTTTAATACTGCTACATCCCAATTCGCCCTTCACGGCCGAACAATTGGAACGTATTGAAAATTACGTCCGCCAAGGCGGATCGCTTCTGTTAGGGGCCGAAAATTTCATCCGCGACGGCCTATCTGAAAGCCATTTTAACGACGTGCTGAGAGCGACGGGCATGGAGGTGCGCTACGACATCGCGATTCCGCTTTCGGCCGGTTGGGAACAGTCGTACCAGGCGATTTCGCATCCGGCCGCGTTGGGCCTGGACGATAAAAACAATCGTTTTGGATTTCAGCGCGGTGCTTCCATCCGATTGGGCCGGTCCGTCCGGCCGGTCGTTGTGGGGCGTTGGGGATGGAGCACGCCCGGAAGCGACGCCGTAAAACAAAAGTCGCCTGCATATCAAGAAGGCCTGCCGCTGGGCGATATTGTTTTGGCGGCCGAGGAGCCGTTGGGTCGGGGGCGAATCGTCGTGCTTGGCGACGTGGCGTGCATGAACAACGAGCGGCTATCGTGCTCTTATGAATTTGCCGGCCGATTGTTGGGATACCTTGCCAATCGCTCATCCAGTCCCCAGGACCTTTGGCGGCAGATGTCGGGTATTGCGGCGATGGTATTGTTGCTCGGCCTGTTGATGAAGAAGGCCGAGGCGATGCGAGTCGCGATTACGAGCGGCGTATTTGCCGCGGCCTTGATTTCGTGCAACTTTTACAGCGATATCGCCAGTCCGGTGCTGCCCGACGGAAGCGGTCAGGTCCCTAATAAGCTGGCTTACATCGATACTTCGCATATTGAAGCCTTTAGCGGCAATTTATGGGACGATTACGGTATTGCCGGATTCACTCGCGTGCTGATGCGCAACGGTTTCTTACCGCTAAGGTTGAGAGAATTGACCGCCGAACGCCTGGATCGGGCCGGGCTGTTGGTTTTGACGGCCCCGGGGCGGCGATTCTCGGACGATGAAATTGCCCTTGTACGCCGGTTCGTGGAACAAGGCGGAACGTTGATTTGCATGGTCGGGGCCGAGGAAGCCCGGGCGAGTGCGACGCTGCTCGAAGAGTTTCAGTTTAAAGTTGCTCCATCGCCGGTTGGACCAGGGGAAAATATCCGCGAGCCTGATCCGCTGGGGGCCTTTGCGGTTTCTTATGGCCGAGCGAACGAACCTAAGATTGTAGTGCAGTTTTACGCCGCTTGGCCGTTGGAGATTCTTACAAATTATTATACCTATATTAGAGAAATGATCGACGGCCAAGAAGTGCCCGTTGTCGCCAGAGTGCAAATAGGTCAAGGAAGAGTTATGGTCATTGCCGATACAAATTTTGCCATCAATCGAAACTTGGAATCCATTACCAATCAATATCCCTCGCATATAAATTTTTGGC
>JBEKGL010000375.1:0-4558 GCA_050012815.1 Thermoguttaceae bacterium | reverse complement strand
AGATATATATGCTCGCCCCTGATTTCATAATCCATCCCCGCGGTGCTGAAGGCGTTTTGGTCTGGCGCGCGGATGCTGAGGATCTTCAAGAGCGAAATCATCACCGGCAATTCGTAGATGTCGGCATCGGAAAGCTCCAGCGAGCCGTGCCCGGATAGGGCGTTGCGGCTCGTGCCGACGCCGTGCAGTTCGACGTTGGCCATGATCTTGCCCTGCAAGCGCTGCTTGCCGTCGATGACTTCCCGGGCCAGGCTGGCCAGGTCGGCGTGGGCGAGAATGGCCTTAAGGTGGTAACGCGGCTCGGCGCCCAGGGACACCTGCCCGTCGCTGTATATTATGCCGCCGAATAGATTGGCCGAGATCGAGCGCGGCGTGCGGGGCGTGCCGTCGGCATTCAAAAGGGGCGTGCCGTCCGCGGCCTTATCGACCAGACTGCCCAAGAGCACGCGCTGGTCGTCAATCAAGAACGGGCCAATTACATGCTTGAATTGGCAATCTTTGAAGTTAAGGGAATCGAGGTTGAGTTCGCCGCGGCAAAAGAAATTTTGTCCGTCGGATTGTCCCGAAAGGGTCGCGGTTCCAAAAATGTTGTCAAATTTCACACCGCACTGCATGGCGCTTTGAAACATGTTTATCCGCACGTCGTCCCACTGGGAACGCAAAGGCTGGCCCTGCCGGCCGTCGTGGAAGAGGTCGAGATTGCCGCATAGATTTATGGGGCCGACGGGATTAAGTGTAAGGACGGCCTTTTTCAGGCGTTCGGGCAGGGCGAGGATCAGGTCGCGGTCGGGGTGCAGCCGATCGACCGTAAGCCCGGCCAGGTGCAAGTTCCATCCTCCATCGGGCAGAAAATCGCAAAAACCTTCAGTAAGAATTTTTACCGGGCCGTGCCATGCCTGGCAATGTTGCAAGGTGACTTGCCCGTCGCGATACCAAAGCACGCCTTGCAGTTTATTCATGCGATAGGGGAAGTTCACCGGTTCGATGGAAGTAGTTTCGCTTTTAGGCACCACGCACACGCCGAGGCTGAGTTGTTTTTGTTCGGACAGGTAACTGATCTGGGCGGAAAGATCGACCATGCCTTGGAGTTTCAGATCGTCCCAGGCATGCTGGATATTACGCGGCAGCGAGTTGTAGAGCGTCTCGTCCAAGGGCACGTTATTTGCCTTTAGATTCAACACGAACTTATTCCCCTTTAGCGACGGTCCGAGTTCTCCCTCGCCGGTGATTTGCGCGGATTCGTTCATGCCCGTCAAATTTCTGAACGTCCAGAAGTGGTCTCTCATTTCCAACAGGCCGCGAATGTTATTAATCTGATAAGGAAAATTGCTGTAGCGGATCGAACAGCCGTTCGGGTTCAAGCGCAGATAGTGATGCATCGGCTGGTCGGCAACGTCGCGCCAGCAGCGATACTCGAAGTTTATAGTCCCATGGGGATCGAGCTTCTGGGCCACCTCTTGAGGCTTTTCGGGCAGGGCCTTGATGATCTCTTTATCTATTTGGATGTCGTCGCCTTTGGCCTCGAACCAGCCCGTCGGCCCGCTGAGCGGCCTGTTTATATTGGCCTTCATCCGCACCGGTTTTGAACCGCGGTAGGCCGTAACGTCCAAAGTCAAAAGGTCGTTCTTCAATTCCAGCGAGCCTTTGCCGCGATCGACCCGGCAGAGGAATTTGTTATGCGTAAAGGACATATTTGAAAAGTTTATCGATACCTCCGAGGTCTCCGGGCGCCAGGTTCGGCCGTCGAATTCCAGCGTCAAATCGGCGTCGATCACCCCGATCGGCCGGTACTTTTGCCATTGTTCCTGCAACGCTTCCGGCAAAACGCCCAGCAATTGCCGATCCAGTTCCAATTGCGTGATTTCGGCGTGGAGCCATAAGGGATTATTTGCATCGAAGCCCGCATGCCTAAGCGACATTTTCAACTTGGCCTGGTTGCAACTGGCCGTCAGCGTGTCGATGACCACTCCGCCGTTGTCGGCGGCGAACTTGATCTGTAAGTCGGTCAGAGGATGGGGCAGCCGCTGGTCGTCGATTCGGCCGCCGGTCAACTGCCCGGCGACGTGGAATCGCAGCGGCACGGCGGCTTTCGAGTCGTAAGCCAGATTGAAGCTCATTTTCCCTTCGGCCCGGAGTTCCCTTAGCGCCGCCAATTTATCGGCTATGGGACTGGGCAAGGATTCGTAAAGTTCGGGCGAAACCCGCAGGCCTTCCACTTCTCCGCTAAGAGAAAATTCCGGACCGAAAGCGTCGATGCTCCCGTGAAATTCCACGCGGCGGAAATGATCGCCGGCGAACACTCCTTGCAGGTTTCGTTTGGGTGCAGCGCCCGGATCGGACGAGGAGAGAACCGCGGGACTTACGGTCATGTTCAAGTCGCGCAAGATCAGCGTGGCGGCGCGGGGTTTGAGGGGATCGAATATTTCGATCGTGCCGTTTTCGATGGTCACTTGGGGCGACTGGTTGCCGAAGTGAGGCGGGGGAAAAAGCTTGGCCGCGCTCCAAGTGCCGTCCGGCCGGCGCGTGACGCGGATAGTCGGCCGGCGGACCGTGACGTGCGTGACTACCGGATCGCGGCAGATCAGTTCCTTAACGTCGGTTTGGCAGGCGATGAACATTTCCTCGACGTTGGCCAACTCGGCGCGCGGTCCTTCCGCTCCGGGTTCCACGATGGAAAGATTGCGGACCCTGATTCCCTGGCCCGCCACCAATTCGGCGGAACCGACGGTCGGCTTCAAGCCGGTGTAATGCTGGGCGAATAGGGCCTCGATGCGGTGGCGAATCTCTTCATCTACCCGACGGTAAAAGTATGGCACGGCAGCCACGGCGCCGATGGCGCAAAGGACCAGTCCCCACTTGAAGAAGAACCAGCAGAAGTTGATCAATCGACCAACAATGAGAAGAAACCCTCCATGGTTTAGCGGTTTTCAGTTATCAGTTTACAGTTCTCAGTTTATGCGATTATCCCAAAAATCAGCAACTAAATATACGTGAAAAAGGGCCGATGGTTTTTTTAGGCATTATAAAATGGGCGGGATATGGTACTCTGGTAAGGCTTATAAGGTCAAGTCGCGTTTTTTCCCAATAATCAGGCAGAAAATATTTACATGGGTTATAGAGCGGATATACTTTTTGACGGTGGTTTTAAGACAGCAATGCTGTCAAAAAGGATTGCTCAGGCAAGATTGCAGATACTTTGCATCGAGGTTTGGGAACGTTTTGCCTATGGCAAATTGTCAATTGCAAATTTCAAATTGCAAATTGAACAAACATAAACACTTGTGCAATTTGTCACCATAATACCAACTTCAAGTCTCTTAACTGTAAACTGTCGACTGAAAACTGATAACCATCTACCATCTATCATGGACTTTTTTTCGCGGCCATAGACCGCGCCGGGAGAAATTATTATGTCGTCATTGCCGTCTTATGTGGCTTCGGCCCGAGGCGTACCGCCGGCCAATCGGGCCGCATGGTATAAAAATACCGCCCCGACTTACGCCGGGATAATGCTGTGGTTCGTGTTTTGGCACGAGGTTCCAATGGGCAGCGCGCTTAACGCGGATAAACCTTACGGTTTATTCGCGGGCGGCACTTTGGCTTGCGGTTTGGGATATGCCTTTTTAGGATTGATTATTGCCGCCTTGATTTGCCATTTTTTATTTTATCTTGTTCCCGGATTGCTGGGCATGAAAACCGGTTTGCCGCTTTATATAGTGGGAACGTCGACCTACGGCGTGCAGGGCGGTTTTTTGATGCCTGGTTTTTTAATGGGCGTGCTGCAATTCGGCTGGCTTGCGGTAAACGCTTTCTTCGCCGGCATTTTGCTTTGTGCGCCTTTCGGATACGGAGCCGGCACGCTTCCTCACGCCCTAGTAGCAATTGTTTGGTCGATTGCGGCGGCTTTTTTAGGGCTTAAAGGCATTAAATACGTGGCCAAAGTAGCCACTTTTCTCCCCTTGATCCCCTTTGTCATCTTGATCGTTCTTGCCCTTGGCACCCTGGGCGGCATCGGTAAATTCGAACCTCAATCGCTCATCGATGCAAGTCTCAAAGTATCCGTTGACGTCAAGAATGCGGCCGGAGAAACGGTTAAACTTTATCCCAAGGAAGCATTGTCGGCAACCGGAGTGATCGCTTTATTGTGCACTTATGTGGTGGGTTTTTTCGCCACGGCCGGGGCCGCCGGGTGCGATTTCGGCATGAATAATCGCAACGCCAAAGACGTACAATTGGGCGGATTGGTGGGAATTGCCGGTGCGATCATCTATGCCGGCGGACTGTCGCTGTTGATCGTCTCTGGCGTTCATGGGCTTGGCCGGGCGGCCGATCCCGCGGCCCTTCAAACCACCGCCTTGATGTCGGGCATCGTGGGCCAAAAAATGGCCGCGGTATTTTGGTATCTCCTGGCAATAGCCGCTTTTCCGTCTGCCTGCTTCTCGTCGTTCATAGCGGCCAACAGCTTTAAAACCACTTTGCCCAAGGTTAATCCGTTCATATCCTGCGGCATAGGCACTATTGCGGCCATTTTCCTGGCTGTAATCGGCTGGGCCGGCAA
>JBEKGL010000374.1:0-4574 GCA_050012815.1 Thermoguttaceae bacterium | reverse complement strand
AACCGGAAAGAAGCAAAAAGCGGCGGAGAAGAGAACTCGCCGCCAGAAGAAAAAAGAGCTGGCTAATGGCACGGAAAGCCCGAACAGCGGTAATCGCACGGAATCGCAGAAGGAGATGGCGAAGTAGTTTGCTTTAGCCAAACTATCCCTTCGATCTGCTGGTCCAAGGCAATTTTGCAAAAACCGTCCAGGTCATATACGCCGCAGTATCCAAGTGTTAGAATATATATGTGCCGCCGTGCCTCGCTGGCACCGAATAGGCCATCAGGTTGGCCGCTTTCGTTTTCCGTTAAGGAGGCAATAACCGGGGTTTCGTGCCCCTAAAAAGGAGATTGGTCTTGGGTAAGAAATTATATGTCGGGAATTTGAGCTATTCCGTCAGCAGTTCCGATTTGGAGAAATTGTTTTCCGCCTTCGGCACAGTGAGCAGTGCCCAGGTAATCGAGGATCGCGAAAGCGGCCGTAGCAAAGGATTCGGCTTTGTGGAAATGGGAAGCGACCAGGAGGCCCAGGCGGCCATCCAGGGGCTCAGCGGCCAGGATAACGATGGCCGCCCGCTGACGGTCAATGAGGCCAAACCACGCGAAGACCGTGGTGGCGGCGGCGGTGGTGGACGGGGAGGGCGCGGTGGCGGCTACAGCGGTGGAGGAAGAGGATCGCGTTATTGAGATCCTACTTTGCGGATGAAATGGAAAGAGGAATCGACGAAGATGGAGACGAAGGAATTGCGGACGAGAAAAAGATTAGCCTTTTCATCACCCTAATTCCCGGCCGGCACTCCGGTGAACAAAAAGCATATTCCTTTGAAGGCAGATCGTACCTGGAATGAAAACCAGGCACGGCGATAACAATTGGTGAAAAGGTCCCAATGCCAGGCAATTGCAAATCGCCATAATACGCCGGTGTGAAGAGATGCCTGTTCCCGTCGAAGTAATACGAGACTGCTTGAAAGCCGTGGCCGCATTGATAGCGGATACGCGCGTAAAACTCTTTCCCCTGACCGAAGGCACTGTGAAGGAACTAATCGTAGCCGATCAAGATGAAGGGCCCGGCGACTAGCCCGCACTGGCTCCGCTGGTGTAGCACAAGGATCAATGGATTGCCGCGATCGAGCGGGCCATCGCACTATTCCGCGAGGTTCTCGATTGGCGTCTGAGCCACAATGACTCGACACGAAAGACATTGCCGGGGGTGCAAGCTGTCTTGGGAGAGATAACGGGCGTGATGCAGTAGCAGCATTACGCCATGCTTTTGATAGACGGCCGAGTTGACAAATTAAGCTTTTGCACTGGTAGCCAGTTTCGTGATCATGAAATACTTTGCTTGGATGTTTGGGTGGCTGATAGCAATCGCAATCCTGATCTTGCGAGCGTGTTGTCGCATCCGCCTCCATGGCGATCCCCGGCCGGGATTGCGGGCGCGATTGCAGCCCTACGCCTACTGTGTTTTGCACGCACATCAAATCGCCGCTATCATCGGTAGTGAACATGGCACGGGCGCCATGGTGTCGCGTTCGGAAGACGGAGAGTTATTGATTCCCAGCCTGCGCGTCCGTGGAATCGTCCCCATCCGCGGTTCAAGCCGCCGCAAAGGGCGAGACAAAGGAGGGCTCGCGGCGATTGATGCTATGATCGAGCATGTTCTCGGCGGCGCGCCGGTTTACCTTGCCGTGGACGGGCCGCATGGCCCGCGCAACCGCGTTCACAAGGGTGTTGCAATGTTGTCGCAACGAACAGGCGCAGCGGTCATCAACATGGTAGCGGTGCCCACGCGGCGATGGGTCTTCACCCGTGCCTGGGACCGCTTTCAAATCCCCAAGCCCTTTGCCACTATCAACGGTTATTTCGGCGAGCCCATTTTTCCTCGGCATGGAGAAAACGTGGAGCAATACAGGCAGCGAATCGAGTCATCTCTGAACGACCTCGAACATGAGCACGATCCGATCGAGGCGGAACTTTCCGGCGCAGCCAGTCGTTAGGTGATACCTCAAGACATCGGAACGAAAAAATTTAATTGAGTGCAATTACCGACTGTGAGAGACGGCGAAGAGTCGATCTTTTCCCGATTGTTGGGGTTGTTATTGGCAGAGTGATGGTTATAATGTGGGTTGCTCAGTTGGTTGTGGGCAGTATTTTGGATTCCTCCTGGAGAATGGATTGTGGTAAAAATTGTCTTGCGTGAACGAGAGTCGGCTAGTGAGGCGGTGCGGCGTTTCAGGAAGATTGTGGATCGGTCGGGATTAAAGCGGGAGATGCGGCGCCGGGAGCGTTATGAGAAACCTTCGGATATACGTCGAAGGAAAAAAATGCGTGCGCTTAGAAAATCAAAAATGCAGTCCCCGCCAAGATAAGAGACCTGCCTTGGCTGGGAACATGGAGAATCATGGACAAAGTTAAAAAACCTCGAACAAATGAGGAAAAACCGGATGCCGTGACACAACCCAAGCCGCCCAACTTCAAGGAGAAGATCAAACTCCAAGTGTTGGAGAAGATCGGCAAGCCACCCCGACTGGACCATGTGGAGGTCTCCCAGCATCACAACGGCAAGTACCGGGTTAACATTTGGGAACAGCCTGAGCCGAACAAGAATATCGCCGTTTCGAATGGTCCCCGCATTGGGTTGTCCTATTATTTAACGGTGTCGAACACGGGCGAGATCATCCATAGTAATCCACCGATGACCAAAAAATGCTTTTAGCCTGATCTTACCGGACTGGACGAAAAAGTGTCGGTTGCAGCCAGTGCCGGAATTCTACCCGAGTTTACTGCTCAACCCGCTAATCACCTTCATTCGGACAACGTCATGACCTTGCGTTTTTGCGATTGGTGGTGCAGGCAAGTTTTGTAGGTTATGCTTCAGCATAATGGAATGTCATGTCTGCTAATAAGTTATCCTAAAGCATAGCCTACTTTACTACTTTACTCGATCGGCAAGCTATCGATGCCACCCACGCGGTCACGATCTTCGTTGGCCACGATCCAGCCGCGACAATCGGGGCAGCCGCAGGCGCAGGGAATGGCGGCTTCGGCTGGCCAACTGTAGTTGATCGTCATTTGCTCGCCCGGATTAACGTCGGTCAGGATTTCGAGCCATAGTTCCGGTCCGCTGATCGTTCCATCCGTGTCTTGCACCTTAATTTCCACAAGAGCGCAGTTAGGGTGGCAACTATGATTCAGATAACGGAAAGGCGGCTCAGGCTCCATGACCAAGTGGTCGCCCATTTCCATGCAGTAGTCCGATTCGTACAGCGGATCTTCTATGACCGTGCCCTTGATCGGTCCAATCAGTTCGTGAACGCGCAGTGGTCTGAGGGAGAAGACACCCATTCCGTGCGGCGAAGGGCCAACGCGAACGCTTTCTTTGCTGTAGACCATACGATTCACGAAATCACCGCTGGATGTCCCGCAGTTGTTAAGGGGAGTTTAAGCCTGATAACTTCCCGGCAGTCCCTAAACGAGGCTGCTGAAATGCATACAGTACCACGGATCGCCCGGATACAGAAGTCAATCGGTTGCTTCATTACCCAGAATTCCTTCATATAAGGGAAGATGCGGCCAAACGGTAAAGGGAGAAAGCCACAGCAATTGGAGGCTGTACCTTACAAGAAGAACTGCAGTCACGCAAATGCCGACTACCCAGAGCGATAACACTCCGAACGAGTCGGACTTGCTTCGCTTCTCACCATTTATGTTACGTATCATAGCACTACTTCTCAGCTGAGAAAAGGGGGCGTTTGAATTCGACGGCCAACGGTCCCGAACGCACATTGTGCCATGGCGTGTTGTGGTGGAAAAGCAGCGGCGCTCGCAGATAGTCCGGCAGGCAGCCGCTTCGTCGAACGGATGCTCAGCGTCGCGGCCACGTGTCGGCAGCAGAAACGCCAGCGTCCTGGAGTTCCTCACCGCATGCTGCCGCGCCAGGCTTGACGGCAGGCGCGCTGCCAACTAGCTATCCGACGAAGCTGCATCTGAAATGGCGGCGTGACAAGGCATTTTTCGCACCCGTTGCCAGGTATGGCCCTCACACCTTTCGGGGAGGTAAATTTTTGGGCAAGTTCTGCCGCATCTGGAGATTTCTTAGGAGGGGTATTTGATTGACTTCTCCGGACCGCCAATTCAGACTCAGGGCAGCGCCGTTTAGGCTAACCGTCCGGCCTGGACTGGACCTTGAACGGCTGCCGCGGGGGGCTATGAGTTTGCCCCTCCTATCGTTATATTGTGAGCATCCGCCGCTTCGGCAGTACCACGCCACAGCGAATGGGCGTGCCGAGAACTGCTGCGGCAGCGCTGGCGCGGCGGGGCTTTTGCACACGTGACTTGGCCCGGTGTAAGGAAACGAACCGTGAAAAAGCAAACCAAACCCGAACGGAAACAAGCCTCTTCAAAAAAGCAGAAACCTGCCCGTTCTGGACCTCAAGGCACGCCGCCTAAAGAGGGCGACCAGCACAGTTTGGGGGCTGCCTTCCCCATCGTCGGCATCGGTGCTTCTGCCGGGGGGCTGGAGGCGCTGGATATCTTCCTGGGGAAAGTGCCGAAAGGCAGCGGCATGGCCTTTGTCATCGTCCAGCACCTGGA
>JBEKGL010000373.1:0-4574 GCA_050012815.1 Thermoguttaceae bacterium | reverse complement strand
CAAATGAATAAGAAAGCGAACAGATAACAAATTGTCCTAAAATGTAGGACGCAAATAAATAAATTCACCACGAAAAGGCGAAAGTCCGAAAGAACGAAAAATCTATAATTTACTATTTCGTGATTTCGTACTTTCGTGTTTTCGTGGTGAAAATGGTTATGTTAATCTGAATCATTATTGTTTTATCGCAATCCGCTAAATAGTAACTATCTTTTCTTTATTATACTGAGTTTTCACTTATTTGTTGTTTTTTTGTGCTTCAGACAACGCTCGTTCCAACTCGCTCACGCGGCGTTCCAGTTCGGCGATGCGGTTCTGCAATTGTTCGATTATTTCACGGTCTCTTGGGGAGTTATTTTGGGCGGGTGAAGGGATTGTCTTGGCGGGCGGGGACGTTGTTTTAGCAGGCGCAGGCTCGGGCAGTATTAATTCGCCCGGGGGCAAGGGGATCATTTCGGCCGTTTGACTTACCGGAGCAGACGCGGCAGGAGGGCGGCCAAGGGTTACTTTTATCTTTTGCGGCGCACCGTCGCGAAGGATGTCAAATTCCACAACATCGGCCGGCTGGTAAATCCCGAGAATTTCGGTCATGTCGCTCAATTGCCGCACACGCACGCCTGTCAGCGAGGTGACCAGGTCTTGTTTTCGCAACCCGCCCTTTTCGGCTGGGCCGCCCGGTCGAACTTCGGTAATCCGTACCCCACGGCCGCGATCCTTTCGATCGTCGGCCGTTAGGCCGAGATAAACCGGCATGGGGCTATTCGCTGCCGATATATTGTCGGGGGAAGGCGCAAGCGGGGGCGTTTGAACGGATGACGCAGGTGGAGTAGTCGAAGGACGGTAGGCCGAACCGCCTTCCTGTGATGGACTCACACGCTGACGGATCTGCTGTTCCAGCCGGTCCAAAGTAGTCTGGGCCAAAACCGCGCTTCCCAGAACGAGATTAGATAATAGTAAAGATATGAGTCGGATAAAAGTTGAAGTTGACAGTCTCATTTTAATAATCTCCCAATCTTTTTCCCTCACTTACACCCTACTGCCATTAATTATAGCAGTTTTTTTGTCTGAAAGTTGACTAAGCGGGAGTCCAAAAATTACTCCCCTCTCCCGACGCGGGAGAGGGGCCGGGGGTGAGGGCCGTCTGCGGAGAAACTCCAAACTTATTCTTGGACAGCCGCTAACGTAAGTCGTTGATTTAAGGTATCCTTTCGCCATGACCTCCGATAATTCACATTCCCCGCGAATTTGTCCGGTTTCACCCGAGGATCGATCCGCCGCCCTTGATCTGACATTTAGTCCTTTGCCGCCCGAGGGGCGCAGTCGGCAAATCGAAACGATTTTATCCGCTTCAGCAACCGACAAACTTCTCTGGGAGGGTTTGTTGGGGGCTTATCGGGGCGGGAGGTTGGTGGGGGCGGCATTTTCTCAAATCCTGCCCGGCAAAACTGCCCAAGTCTGGTTGCCAAGTTTGCTTCAAAACGAGGCAACAAACATCGCTGTCGGACTCTTGCAAGCCACCGTCGGACGGCTTGATCTTTGCCAGATTCGCATGGCACAAATCTTGTTGGAATCGGCCACTGCTGAACAGGAAAAAATTATATCTCAGGGGGGATTTGTTTATCTAACCGACTTGCTTTACCTGGCCTGCCTAAAAGACGATTTTCCTCATGCTCCCTTGCCCACCGCGTTGGAATTCGAGGCTTATAATTCTCAAAATCACGATCGATTGGCACGAATTGTTGATGCCACTTATCAAAATACTCTCGATTGCCCAAAACTCAACCATATACGCCAATTGGACGACGTGCTCGCGGGCTATCGGGCGACAGGGGAATTTTCACCCGACCGTTGGCTGATCGTGCGTTATGAAAATTGCGACGTGGGTTGTCTGCTGCTGGCCGATCATCCCCAATTCGAGAATTTGGAATTGGTGTATATGGGCGTAATTCCCGCTTTTCGAGGGCATGGTTGGGGAACTGACATTGCCCGTCATGCTCAACGGGTCGCCAAGCAAGCCGACCGGCCGCGGTTGGTGTTGGCCGTGGATGCTACCAATCGTCCGGCGATAGAAATGTACGCATCAGTGGGGTTTCGGACGTGGGATCAGCGCCGGGTTTATTATCAAATTTTTTCAACAAGAGATTCTCTACCGGCGGCAAGTCCATAAGTGGAAATAGCTTTAGCACTTCGATCCTTTTTTCGGCCATCACTTGGCACACTCGCTTTGAACAGGTTTTCCACGATCAAGGGGGAATAAGCCAGGGGGTACGAATGTAATTTTTTTACCGATATAACAACATTTTCCCGCAATTCAGCCTTAATGATCCGGCAAAAAAAAATTTAGCTCGGAATCTCCGGGGGCCTTTGACATCGTTGCTAGCAAGGTTAGAATCACTCTCTCGCGTGTTACATAACAAGGGAACCAAGGCGGCCTCTGCCGTTATAGCAAGCGCCACTATCTCCGACATCATTCCAAGTTTGTTCGCTTCGATAAACTTGTTTGCCGACTACCGGAAGATAGTGCGCACTAGAGACGAGTAGGAAGTGACCACGAACGATATGGAGATCGTGTCGGCTTTGTGCAAGTCACTGGGCGACAAGGTCGGACAAAAACGCTTTGATTTGTGGTTCGGCGCCGGCACGCGCATAGACTACGACGGCCGCTCGCTGTTGATCGGCGTGCCGAACCAATGTTTCCGCGATTGGATATCCGGCAACTTCCGCCGGCAAATCGAGGAAGCCTGTTTCGATGTGTTGGGACATTGTCCGGCGATCGACTTCCATATCGACGCCAACGCGGCGGACCACAAGGATCGACCTATGTCCGATTCCCGGAACGCTGAAAACAACTCTTCGACGGCCCTCGCTGCGGAAACGGCGCCGACGATCATCGCCATGCCCGTGCCCAGGGACAATTTGCCCGCCAAAACCGCCCAACCCGCCGCCACTTTCTCCGGGCGCAAATTTGCCACCCTGGAAACTTTTGTGGCGGGCTATCCGAACCGGCTCGCCTTGGCCTCGGCCGAAATGGTCGTCCGCCAATTAGGACAATTCTCCCCATTGCTCTTTTTCGGACCGTCCAGCGTGGGCAAAACCCATTTGCTGGAAGGCATTTGGACCGCCGCGCGAAAAAGCTCCCGCAATCTATCGGCCGTGTATCTTTCGGCGGAACAATTCACCAGCCATTTCCTCGAGGCCCTAAGGGGCAGCGGATTGCCCAGCTTCCGCCGCAAATACCGCGGCGTCGGACTGCTTATCATCGACGACCTGCAATTTTTCGTGGGCAAACGGGCCACGCAGGTCGAGTTGCTGCATACCGTCGATACGCTTATGCGCGATCGGCGGCAATTGGTGTTCGCCGCCGACCGCTCCCCCGCCGAACTGGCCGAATTAGGCCCGGAATTGACCACTCGACTGGCCAGCGGCATGGTCTGCCGCATTGAAGCCCCAGACTATGCCACCCGCTTGGGTATTGTCGCGCAGTTGGCCCGGCGAATGAAATTGCCGGTACCGGCCGAGGTGCGGGAGTTCATCGCCTCGCGATTGACCAATCACGCCCGGGAAATCTCCGGCGCCCTGTGTCGCTTGCAAGCCACCGTCGAAGCGCTGGGCAAACCGATCACACTCGCCATGGCCGAAGAGGCGCTGCGCGAAATGATTCACAACAGTACCCGCATGGTCCGCCTGGGCGACATCGAAAAGGCCGTTTGCTGGGCTTTCGGCCTGGAACCGCAAAGCCTGCAAGCCGACGACAAATCCAAGTGCGTCAGCCACCCGCGGATGCTGGCCATGTGGCTGGCGCGCAAGCATACCCGGGCGGCGTTAAGCGAAATCGGCCGCTACTTCGGACGCCGCAGCCACAGCACCGTGGTCTCGGCCCAAAAACGCGTCGATCGCTGGGTGGCCTGCGGGAGTTCCATCGACCTGGCCGAACGGGCCTGGACCGTGGACGAGGCCATCCGCCACGTCGAACGCCATCTGGCCGCGGGCTAATGCAATCTTTCGCTAACAAACCGCTTGCGGTTTCGCGATAAGCCGACAAAATGCCGTTTTCCTGAAATTGCCTATATTGACAGGCTACAATATCACGTTAGATAATGTCCCCTGCAACGACCATTCGAAAACAATCTCATATTTGTGAAATAGCACATCCTCAAATTCAGCAAAAGGACAAGTTTATGAAAAGAACCGCACTAACCGCCGCCATTGTATTTTGTTTTGCCGGCTCTTGTTTACTCAATGCCCAGGAAAAAGCGGCGCCCGCGGCGCAAAAACCGGCGGACTCGTCTGCTAAAGATGCCAAGAAAGAAGAAAGCAAATCCAAACTCGCCGGGCGCTGGGAAGGAAAAATCACCCGCCAGAATGGCGAAGAATTGAAACTTGTTTATACCTTCAAGGTCGACGGCGAGAAATTGACCGGCTCCGTCGAATCGCCCATGGGTGAACTTAAGATTGATGAAGGCAAGGTCAAAGGCGACGAGCTTTCCTTTAAAGTCGAAATCAACGGCGGCGTCACTGAATACCAGGGCAAGCTTTCGGACGGTAAAATCAAAATGAAATCCAAGGGGCCGCGG
>JBEKGL010000372.1:0-4599 GCA_050012815.1 Thermoguttaceae bacterium | reverse complement strand
ATCTCGATAATCTCCTTTGCCCGCGATGCCGATTCCACGCCCTTGCGGAACAGGCCCATGATCTCGCCTTCCGCACGGCCGCGGCGATAATGGTCCTCGTAAAGAACAACGCGGTCGAAGGCGGCGCCCAGCAATTCGCCCTGCCGGATCATGTCGCAATCGCGCCGGTCCCCGGCCGTGGAATATACCGCCATGCGGCGCTCGTGCGGGAATTTTTCCACCACTTCCAGCACCGCCGTCAAGGAATGTACGTTATGGCCGTAATCCACGATAACCGTGGCCCCGTCGATATCCAGGATATTGAACCGGCCGGGCACCTTGCCCATGTCGGCCGCGATCGTAGACGCCCGAGAGCGGATAATGTCCAAGGGTACTGCCAGGCACCATGCCGCCGCCGTGGAGGCCAGGGTGTTTTCAACGTGGAAGGTGATCTTCCCGCCCATCGTCAATGGAACGGCGTCCACCGGCATCAGGATTTCCTCGCGATTTCCCTCGGCGAAGATAATCTGTCCGTCGCGGACGAACACCGCGCGTCCGCCCACGCCGCGATGCCGTGCGATTACCGGATTGTTGCCGTCCATGGCGAAAAACAGCACGCCCCCGGGACAGTGAGGCGCCATTTGCACCACAAGCGGATCGGCGGCATTGAGAACCGCGTAGCCCTTGGGCGAAACCACGTCCACGATGCAGCGTTTCACCTCGGCCAGGTCCTCGGGCGTGTTCACCTCTGAGATGCCCAGATGATCGCCGTCGCTGATGTTGGTCACCACGGCCACGTCGCAGTAGTCGAAAGCCAGCCCTTCGCGGAGTATTCCGCCCCTGGCCGTCTCGAACACCGCCGCCTCCACGCCGGGGGTCATCAACACGCTCCGGGCGCTTTTCGGCCCGCTGCAATCGCCGTTATCGATCCGCCGCTCGCCTATGTAAATGCCGTCGGTGCAGGTCATGCCCGTCAACTTGCCCGTGCCTTTGATTATATGAGCGATGAACCTAGTGGTCGTTGTCTTGCCGTTTACGCCGGTCACGGCGACCAGCGGGATGCGGCCGTTGTCGCCTTCAGGATAGAGCAGATCGACAATCGCCTCGCCTACCGGCCGGGAGACGCCCGCCGAAGGCTGCAAGTGCATGCGCAGGCCCGGCGCGGCGTTTATCTCCACGATTATTCCGCCTTGTTCTTCCAGCGGCCGGCTGATGTCCTTGGCTATAATGTCGATGCCCGCGATATCCAAACCGATTATCTTGGCGGCGTCCACAGCCCGGGCCGCCACCTCGGGATGAACGTATTCCGTTACGTCGATGGCCGTTCCGCCCGTGCTTAAATTCGCGTTCCGCCGGATCAAGACCACCGTTCCGCTGGGCGGCACCGAGTCGGGCGTAAAACCTTGCTCGGCCAAAACCGCCAGCGAAATCGCGTCCAATTTGATTTTGCTCAGCACTGTGGCGTGATGTTCGCCCCGTCGGGGATCCAGATTTACGATATCCACCAACTGGGCGATGCTGTGATTTCCGTCACCGACCACGTGCGCCGGTTCGCGCCGCGCCGCGGCCGCTACTTTTCCGCCCACCACCAATATGCGATAGTCCTGACCGTAAGCGAACTTTTCCACGATGATCGACGGGCTTTCCTTGCGCGCGGCTTGATATGCGTCCATAACCTGCTCGCGCGTGCTCAGATTCGCCGCAACCCCGCGGCCTTGATTGCCGTCTTGCGGTTTGACCACCACCGGCGGGCCTAACTCGCAGGCTGCCTCCCAAGCGTCTTCGGCGCTGCTCACCGGCCGGCCTACGGGAGTCGGCGCGCCGACCGATTGCAGCAACACACGGGTAAGTTCCTTGTCTTGCGCGATAGATTCGGCTATCGCGCTTGTGCAGTCCGTACCGGCTGCTTGAATTCGCCGCTGCTTATAACCGTAACCCAACTGAACCAGGCTCTCGATGTTCAGCCGCCGCACCGGAATACCCCGCGTTTTTGCGGCTTCCACGATTGCATTGGTGCTTGGGCCAAGGCAGTTTTGCTGGGCCAGATCGCGGAGCCGATTTATTTCACCGGCCACGTCGAAAGGTTTATCGTATACCGCCGCCATAAACAATTCGGCGGCGACTTTCAGACATTCGCGGCCCAGGTTCTCTTCCACGTACCGGACCACGATCCGATACACGCCTTCTTCGGAAGTTTCCCGGGCCTTGCCGAATCCGACCGGCGTGCCGGCCAGAGTTTGCAATTCCAGCGTGATGTGTTCGATGATATGAGCGGGATAGGTTCCCATCCGCAGTCGCTGGAAAAACCCGCCGCGCTCGCCGATGCTGCAACGATGCTCGATCATCGTCGGCAGCCAGGTCATTAATCGCTCGTTAAAGCCGGGGATTTCGTTAGACGGCGAATTCTTTAATTCGCCCAGATCGATCCAGGCTTCGATCACCGGAAAGTTTGCCCAGATGTTCGGGCCGCGCAGAGCCAACACCTTGCGGTATTCCATGGTTGTGTGTCTCACTATTTAAACTTGCTAGCTTTTGCGGAATCACGGTGATCGATCCTTCCTAGAACGATCTACGTTGCAAGTGGTTAAAGTGTTGTATCGGTAAATTTTATTTACCCCATAACCCTACCAACCCTAACCACCCTTAAATCCAATCGTGTTTCCTCACGTTCGTTAACACCTTCTATTGTCATCACTCCATGAAATACACTTTTGACAGCCGCCTCCGTCCGGCTTGTATTAATCTGTCTGGATATGAATTTTGGTAAACTTTCTTTTTTAATCTGTTTATCCTGATCTACTACAATTGTATTCATTCATCCTGTTTTACCCACTTATTCAAGAATTCGCCAGAGTGCGCAGACTACAGCACTCTTTTGGTTATTTGATTGAACTGGCTCGATTGGGCATAGGCAGGAAGAACCCCTGGTAGGAAGAGTACGGCCGACAACTAAACGTCCCCGCAGCGTTGGCCAACTCCATACATCTATTTAATCCAGGCGGCTTAAAAAAAGCAATAGCCGGCTGAAAAAAATCCAAAGCTTCCCCATGGGGAAGCGTATTTCCAGGTAGCATAAACATGTTTTACTGGTAAAAACCGTTAATAATGACTTTAACGCCTAGGCTGATTTCCGTGACATAACGCCTTATGGCTTCTATACTTAGTTATAAAAAACCATTTTCATAACTGCAATCAGTTAATGGTCTGTTATGCAACTAAAGAGGGGAAGCGGATTTTTCAGCCTTGGTTCAAGAAACAGAACCGTATCGATGGCTGCCAATGCATTTGATAAGTCGATTCTTACGATTGGTTATAGTCGCGAGCCTGGTCGAAATCGGCTCGAAACCTTAAGTAAATAATACGACACAATCACCCCGGCTGATTAAATAGAGTCGAGTTTGATATACTTTCAGTCTTTACACACCCGGTATAATCGGCAGAATTATAATAATCGCACAATTTATAAACATCTCTTATAAGATAATGGATAACAATATATTGAAACTGCCAAATAATTTTGTTTGGAGCGTACTTTTTCCTTATACCTTTTTAAATCGCATAGCAGCATGAAAAGCTTCCCATTAAGCCGCGGGTTCCTAATAGATCGATATATACCCCCATTTTGGAACAATTCGTTTTTCAAATACGTAGCGAATAATTGAATAGTCAATTAGCGTCTCACCTAACAAACTTCCATCCGACAATGGCTTGTCGATTCTGCATGGTTCTGTAAATATTGCCTGTGTCCGGTCCTTTGAATTCCACGCATGATTTTTGGGAAAACGTAGCGCTTCAGTTGCGTAGCGTGGTGGAAACCCAACTTTCCCCCGGCGAAACGCCTTTGGTTTGGTTGGAACCGGATCTCGACCGACAATTGAATTACGCCCAGGGACTGGTAGTGCTAACCGACCGCCGGCTTTTGACGGTCGGACCTTTGGAAGGCGACTCAAAGTCCGGCGCGACTCCCAATAACGGCCTTCAGTCCTGGAAAATCGATCCTTCCTTGGTTCTTCGGGCTCGGGAACAAGGCGGCGCGGGCATCTTGGAACTGATCGGCCCCATGAGCAGCCTGCATCACTGGCGCTTCACCTCCGGCAAAGTCAACGCCGCCCATCGCTTGGCATTGCGCTTCGAACGCCTGCAAGAGGGAGACCAAGGCGACGAAGACGATTCCGCGGAATATCTGGCCGCGGTTTGTCCGAGTTGCGGCGCCTTATTAGGGCCGGAGCAAATTACTTGCCCGGAATGCGAGGCGGCCAAGGCCAAACCGTCGATACAGTCGCTGTGGCGGTTGTCGCGCTTTGCCAAGCCTCGGGCAATTGCCATCTTGTTCGGGTTTTCCCTGATGCTTGCCTGCAATGCAGCCACGTTGCTCTCGATGTATCTGACCAGGCCCATGGTAAATGATATCGTGGCCGGAATTTTTCGCTATATCCCCTTATATCTATCTCTATATGCCGGAGCGGCGATTGTGGCTTGGCTGCTGGCCTGGGCCAGGACTTACGTATTGGCTTGGGTGAGCGAGCGGATTTTCGCCGATCTGCGCAATCAAACCTACTCGCATTTGCAGACCCTGTCACTGGAGTACTTCGGCGGAAAACGGACTGGCGATTTGATCGC
>JBEKGL010000371.1:0-5885 GCA_050012815.1 Thermoguttaceae bacterium | reverse complement strand
GGCGCACGATTTTTGGTGTGGCTTTTTTACTGGCTACCGCGCAGGCCGTGCGGGCGCAGCAAAACGCACCGCATATCGGCTATGTCTATCCGGCAGGCGGCCGGCAGGGCGAAGCGTTTCAGATCACAGTCGGCGGGCAGTATCTGGAAAGCGCGGACAAAGCGTATATCTCGGGCGACGGCGTTCAGGCTAAAGTCGCTGAGTGCATCAAACTCCTTACGCCGAAACAGGTCAACGAATTAAGGGAGAGGGTGCAAGAATTACAGAAAAAACCGAGAGACGCCGAAACCATCAAGGAAATTGCCGAAATCAGGAATAAACTTAATGATGTTCAGAATAAGAGGGCCAATCCAGTCCTTGCCGAAAAAGTGATTCTCCAAATCACAATGGCTTCCGGCGCGGAGCCGGGCCAACGCGAATTACGCCTGGCAACGGCAAACGGGTTGTCGAATCCCCTTTTTTTTCACGTCGGACAACTGACTGAATTCCTCAAAAAGGAATCCAAAAGCGACCAGGGACCGCCGGGCGGCAAAGGACCGGGCGACATCGGCCGGGCGCAAAGCGGCAAGTCCCGGCCGGAGATGAGTATTACGCTGCCGGCCACGGTTAACGGACAAATCATGCCCGGCGGGGTGGATCGTTATCAATTCCAAGCCCGCAAGGGCCAGCGCCTGGTGGTCGCCGTCAGTGCGCGGGAATTGATCCCGTATTTGGCCGACGCTGTTCCGGGCTGGTTTCAAGCCGCCTTGGCGCTTTACGATTCCAACGGGAATGAACTGGCGTACGATGACCACTACCTTTTCCATCCCGATCCGGTCTTATACTACAAGATCGTCAAGGACGGCCAATACGTGTTGGAAATCCGAGACGCCTTGTACCGCGGGCGCGAGGATTTCGTGTATCGCATCGCCGTGGGCGAGCTTCCCTTTGTGACCGGTATTTTTCCGCTGGGCGGCCCGGCCGGCGCTGAAACCGCCGTGGAGCTTAAGGGTTGGAACCTTCCGATGCAAAAGCTGACGATGGATGCCAAAGACAAAGAGCCGGGAATTATCCCGCTTTTCGTGCGCCGTGGGGAAGTGATTTCCAACCGCGTGCCTTTTGCCGTGGATACGCTTCCGGAATGTATGGAAAAAGAACCGAACGACGATCCGTCCGACGCCCAACAGGTAGCGTTGCCGGTTATTGTCAACGGGCGCATCGATAAGCCGGGCGACTGGGACGTATTCCGTTTCGACGGCCGCGCAGGTGAGGAAATTGTGGCCGACGTCGATGCCCGCAAGCTCGCGGCCGGGCGGCAATTGGCGTTTAACGACGATTACGGCGACAAGGGGAGCGGATTGAGCACGCATCACGCCGATTCCCTGCTTACAGCCGTTTTGCCCGTAAGCGGCGTCTACTATTTATATCTTGGCGATGCCCAGCATAAAGGCGGCGCGGAGTACGCCTATCGCCTGCGGATAAGCGAGCCGCGGCCGGACTTCGCCTTGCGAGTAGTGCCGTCCGGCGTCAATCTCCGTGCCGGCGCGTCGGTTCCCCTTACCGTTTATACCATGCGAAAAGACGGCTTTTCCGGCGAGATTACATTGGCATTAAAAGACGCTCCGAAGGGATTTGCCTTAAGCGGCGCCCGTGTGCCGGCAAACCAAGACCAGGTAAAACTCACGCTGAAGGCCCCACAAACTCCACTGGACGAACCGTGCAATCTCTCGGTTGAAGGCCGCGCGATGATCCGGGATCGGGAAGTCGTCCGCAGAGCAGTACCGGCGGAAGACATGATGCAGGCTTTCATCTACCGCCATCTTGTACCCATGAAAGACCTGCTGGCCGCGGTACTCGCACGCCCACGGCCCAGGGCGCCGCTGAAGTTCCTTGGAGAAGAACCGGTGACGATTCCCGCGGGCGGAACCGTGCAACTAAAATTTTCCCTGCTCCGCGGGCCGATGCCGGATCAGCTTCAGTTGGCATTAAGCGATCCGCCGGAGGGAATCTCAGTCCAGAATGTATCGTCCGCTCAAGAAGGCGTGACCCTAGTTTTACACGCCGACGCCGGCAAAGTGAAGCCCGGACTGAAAGGGAACCTGATTATCGAAGCATCGGCGGAAAGGCCTGCAAATCCCGGGACCGGAACACAACCGGCAAACAAAAAACGCATGTCGCTGGGCTTTTTGCCGGCCATTCAGTTCGCGATTGTTAAATAAATTGGTGGAGAACAAAACTGCCGCGGCTTGGGCTGTTTTTAAATTACCCCATGAATGAATACAGCGGAAACGACGATCTGCCGTTATGTTGCCACCGTTGCGGGACGGAACTGAAACCGGGCGAAGGCAGTTTCTATCTGGTCAAAATCGAAGCGATGGCGGATCCAACTCCCCCGAGCTTCTCGGAGGATGATCTGCGGCGTGACATTAAAGCGGAGATCCGGCGGCTGCTCCGCCAGATGCGCGACCTGTCGGAAAGGGAGGCTATGGATCAAGTCTACCGGAGGCTGATCCTCTATCTGTGCAAGGCGTGCTATCGGCAATGGATTGAGAATCCCGTGGAATGTTAGGCTCGGTTGAATTGCGGGCTAAAGACCATTCATTGCATCCCAGCATAATCGCGGCGGTCAAAAGCGGGACCCAATTGTAAATCACTCGAAAGGCAAGTATGGCCGCGAAAATGGCTGGTTCTTGTGCGGGAGAACTGGGTAAAAAGTACATGATAAACGCTTCGAACACGCCGTAGCCGCCGGGTACGTGGGTCAATACGCCCGCCACAAACGCCAGCATGAACACTCCCAGGACTTTTACATATCCGCCTTCGACAGGAGGTAAAACGGAATAAAAAACCGCGGCCGCCACCAGCAGGTCGCCGCAGGCTATGACGATTTGATAGAGCGTCAGTTTTAACGGCGGAAGCGGGATATGCCAACGGAAAAACTTAAATGGTTTGCGATGAATTGCGCTAATGAGCACATATCCCACAGAAATCAGCAGCAGCACAACGCCCGCCCAGTGCATATTAGTGAAGGGAAGTTTCAATGTTTCAATTTTAAGGTCGAGAATATTGCGGAGAATTTCAGGAATTTTAATTTGATTGGGAATGGGAAACGGAGCAACGATAAAAACAATGCCCGCCAGAGTGAACAGCCCAAACCAGAATGTCAGTCCCAGGATCACCAGAAGTTCGAGGATTTTTACCAGCGGCACTCCCCAGGCCGAGTAAAGGCGGTAGCGAATGGATGTTCCGAAAAGTGTTGCGCCGAAATTATAGCTGAAGGAGTATCCGGTAAACGAAGCCAGGGCGATTTTTCGCAAGGGCAAGTTTTTTTCGCCTACCCAGCGGACCGCAAACCAGTCGTACCCGACAAGAATTAAATAATTTATCACCGTCAGCAGCGAGGCAATGATTATACTGCTTAAGGGAATTCCTACTAAGGCGTCGTAGATTTCCAGGCAGGTGAATCTTTTTAAACGCTCATAAAGAAGCCAAGCCGCAAGCAGGAATATAAATAGGATCAAGAGCCGTCCAAAAATGTTCAAAAACCTTTTCATCGCGTATCCGAATATCACCCGGTTGAAAAAAATAATCCGAGGGTATCCTGAAATCGTATTTAGTCCGCCGTGAATATACGTCGGATTAAAAACTACACGCGGCCCCCGGTGTGTTCACCAGGGGCTAAATATGCGTATTTTGGAAGCATGTAATTTCAGGACAGCCCATCTATATCATTAAAAAAGTATATACAGAGGACCCCATATATGCCTTATTTTTACCAGACAGGTGCATTATGTAACAGTGCATCTTCGGTAAGCGAATCTTGGCCGTGGCGACGGGGGGTACGGCCCTACCACCGTGGAAGAAGCCCAATTTACCTTTGTGGATTGATTTCGTGGCATCATGCCGGCCTTATAGACTGATTCCATACAGCAGAATCAATGGTGTCATGTTGACCGTTAGTTCGCAATCAGTGAAGATATAGTGAGTTTATCACCGTGAGCATAGCTCGGCCGGAACCGAGGAGACGATGATGAAGACCTTATTTCGACTTTGCTTTCCCGCATTGGCGGCGGTCCTCTTTCTCTACGCGCTTATCGGCTGCGTCATGGCAGGCGATCAGGATTCATTGATCGCGAATCTTTTGCCCTTGCGATCGCCGGACGGCAAGATCGAAGTTGCGATTTCGGTCGGCGGCACATTGAGCTATACGGTGAACGTGGACAGTATGCCCGTCATTGGCGAGTCGAAGCTCGGTCTGCAATTCCGCGACGGCGCCGACCTGGGCCGGGACGTCGAATTACTCAAGGCCGAGCGCAGGAGCGCCGATTCCACGTGGGAGAACCGCTGGGGCAAGCGCAGAGAGGTACGCGACCGATACAACGAACTTCGCCTGATCTTGCGTGAAAAATCCGAGCCGGGGTGGACTTTCCAGGTTTGGTTTCGCGCATACGACGACGGCATCGGTTTCCGCTACGTTCTGCCGGAACAAACGGGCATGGAAAACTTCGTGCTTACGCGCGAGCGGACCGAGTTCGTTTTCGCGGGGAACTTCGTCTGTTATGCCGGTCGGCAGGAAAAAGGTTTTCAAGGCGCGCAGGAATGGGAATTCAAACCCTGTAAGTTGGCCGACATCAAGGTGGAATCCATCATAGGTTTGCCGCTTTTGGTAAAGACGCCCGCCGCATGGGTGGCGCTTACCGAAGCCGACATCCGCGATTGGGCCGGGATGTGGATTGTCGCGGCAACGACCACCGACGCCAGGACGGACGGCGCGGTCGCGCTGACCGCAAAGTTGGCCCCGCGCCGCGACGGCCAAGGTCTTGTCAAAGCCTCTGCGCCGCACAACTCGCCCTGGCGGGTTCTGATGATCGGCCGCCGGCCAGGCCAACTCATCGAAAGCGATCTTGTCCTCAACCTCAGCACGCCGTGCCAGATCCCGGATCCGTCCTGGGTGAAGCCCGGCAAGATGGCCTGGGACCGCTGGTGGTCCGGCGACGTTCAGATGGACACTGCCACAATCAAGGAATACATTCAGCTTGCGGCCGACATGGGTTGGCCGTACCAGCTCATCGATTGGCAATGGTACGGCCCGTTCAATAAACCCGACGCCGATATCACCAAGATCAATCCGGCAGTGGATATGGACGAAGTCCGCCGCTTTGCCGCCGAAAAAGGCGTGCGGCTCTGGTTGTGGCTCTACTGGTCCGACGTGGATCGCAACGACGCCTACAAAAAGGCGTTTGCGCTTTACGAACAATGGGGCATAGCCGGAGTGAAGATCGACTTTATGGACCGCGACGACCAGGAGATGGTGAATTGGTATGAAAAAATCACCAAGGCCGCCGCCGAGCACCGTCTGATGGTCAATTTTCACGGGGCCTTCAAAACCTCGGGATTCAACCGCACATTCCCCAACCAGATCACCCGTGAAGGCATCCTGGGCAATGAATACAACCGCTGGAGCGCCCGCGTTACGCCCGAACACAAGGTCACGCTGCCGTTCACCCGGTTCCTGGCCGGTCCGGCGGACTTCACGCCGGGCGGTTTTCTCAACCGCCAGCCCGGCCGGTTCAAGGCCGATTCGAAAGCGGCACAGGTCCAAGGCACTCGCGCGGCCGAACTGGCTCTGTTTGTGGTCTACGACAGCCCGTTGTGCTGCGTTTGCGATCATCCGCGGCATTACCTCAATCAGCCGGGAACTGATTTTCTAAAGGTCGTGCCCACCGTTTGGGACGATACGCGCGTGCCGGACGCCGAAGTGGCCGAGTATATTGTGATTACGCGGCGCTCGGGCAATGAATGGTTCCTCGGCGCTCTGACCAACGACAAGACCAGGGAATTGGCCGTGAAACTCGATTTTCTGGACAAGGGCCGTTGGAAAGCGCGCCTCTGGAAAGACGCCGCTG
>JBEKGL010000370.1:0-4628 GCA_050012815.1 Thermoguttaceae bacterium | reverse complement strand
AGTCATCCGGAAGGAAGTCTGTATCCGGGCTGGCACGCCAGGTTTCGTCAGACCACCCAAACCGAGGAAGGCTATCGCTTGATCCGCTGCGGCCACGCTCTTCATCCGCGCTTCAACAAATTCTGGAAATTGTGGTTCTATTTCACCTTTGCCATAAGCTCGTTCATCAACGGCCTGTTCACGGGCAAAGTGGATGTAATCGTGAGCTGTTCCACGCTGGTGTTCGGCCCGTTGACTTCCTGGTCATTAGCTAAGGTTAAACGCGCTCGATATGTGTATTGGGTGCAAGATATCCATCCGGAAACCATTCGCAACGCGGGCCTGATTAGCGAAACCAACCCCATTTATCGATTGCTGCTGGCTTCAGACAAATTCATCTGCCGCCACAGCACGCTTGTGGGAACCCTCACCGATGCCATGCAGCAAATTCTCGTTGCCCGCGGACTTGACCCCAAAAAAGTAATTTTGATGATGCATTGGGTTGATGCGAAAAAAATACCGCCTTGCAGCAGCGACAACCCTTGGCGCCGGGAACATGAAATCGACTTAAACAAGTTTGTCGTTCTCCATGCCGGCACTATTGGATACATTAGCGGCGCCGAAGTCGTCATCGACGCCGCCCAAATCATCGCCGATCGGACTGATATTTTGTTCCTCATCGTAGGCGACGGCCCTTTAAAGGAAAAACTCATCGCAAGATCGCACAAATATGGGCTGAAGAACGTGAAATTCCTCCCTTTCCAAGGAGCCGATGTCCTGGCCCAGATGCAGGCAACCGGCGACGTCGGCCTGGTGACTCTGCTGCCGGAGTCGGGCGGAAGCTCCATCCCTTCCAAAATGCACGGCTATACCGCGGCGGGCAAGCCGGTAATCGCCAGCGTCGCCGACGACAGCCCCACGGCAAGGATGATCCGCAACGGCAACTTCGGCATCGTCTGTCCCGTACAAGATCCACAAGCCATCGCTCAAGCGATCCTGCATTTAGCCGAAAATCGCAGCGAAGCCGAAGAGATGGGCCGGAGGGGACGCGAATTCTTCCTGAGTATCTTCGATCGAGAGATCTGCACTCGTCAAATAGAGCAGATTCTGACAAGTATTGTATAAATCTTCGTCTATGGCCGGAGCTTGACGGATTTAAGGTTCATCACCGCGCCTTTCGGCATGTTATTAGGCCGCACGGATAGGGTAAGTCGGCCGGGAGTGGATAGGTTCATTGCGCGATACGAACTCGGTCCATCCGAGAGTGCCTTCCACTTCGCCCTTAACTTTTTCCTTTCCCACGGCTTAGCCGCGAACGGGCGCCAACGGGCACCATCGGGCACCGACGCGCAGCGTTGGTCGGCATGGTCGGTTGGTCGGCTAGCGAGTACAGCGTATCTTAAAGGCGTCTGTCCAATTCAGATTTTGGCGGATATACTCGGTTCGTACAAACATCAGCCCCACTGCGAAGTACAGCTTAACCCACCATAAAGAAGTATGTAGTCGGGCAAGTGTTAATGAATTCCAGCCTTTGATCGCCTTTCCAGCTCTCACGACCGGATTTACCAGGCTTGTTTGAGGACCGGTGTTTTAAAGTCCATTCCGGCACAAGTCATTTCGTTGACACCCCCTTGCAGTCCGATTAAAATCGATTTAGACGGTATTGGCCGGCCGCTGGGATAAATTCGGAGTAAGAGATTTATGGCACGAGAAAGTCAAGATTTACAAATCGCACTTATCGTTTCCGTCATGCTGACGATTATCCTCGGCGTGGCCACGTTCCTTTGTTACCGTAAATATACCGATACGGAAAAGAGCCTTCAGGCCGAACTGGCCAACGGCGCTAAAAAATCGAGCGAAGCCGATAGGGCCAGAGACGAGTCGAACAAGCTGAAGAAGGACTTCATCGGCGTATCCGAATCGCAAAGAATCGAAGACCTTTCCACTCAATTCGCCGAGGACATAAAAAAGTACGGCGGGGCATATCCGCCAGAAGCGCAGTTCTACCGCCCGCTGGTGGAAAAAATGTTCCAAACCATCCAGAAAAAAGATAAAGAACTGGTGGAAGCTAAAGTTGGAAACCAGCAGTTGCAGGAAAAGTACGAAAAGCGCGAGGCCGGCACGAACGCCCAATTCGAACAATTCAAGGAAACGATCAATCGGATAACAGAGGACTCGAAAACCCACGAGGAAAGCTTCCGCAAGGACCGCGAACAACTGACCGAGGACCAGAATAAAATCCGAGATCAGCTTAAAGCCGCCCAAAAGGACGCCGTGGCCGAAAAATCGACTTTAGAATCGAAGAACCAGAAGACTGACGAGCAACTACAAAAAACCGTAAAGAGGGCCAAAGAACTCGTCAAGGAAAACGCCTCCCTCACCAATCAAACCATGGACGTTCCCGACGGTGAAATCTCCCGGGTCAACCAGCGCAACGGAACAGTATGGATCGACCTCGGCCGGGCCGACGACCTTAATCCCCTGGTTACCTTCGCCGTGTATCCCGCCGACGTCTCCAACCTGGGCAAGGGCGCGAAAAAGGCCAGCATCGAAGTCTCCCAAGTCCTCGGCGATCACCTGGCCGAGGCCCGCATCTTGGACGATAAAATTACCGATCCGATAGTGCCCGGCGATAAAATTCATACTCCAATATGGAATCCGGGCGACAAGCGGCATTTCGCCATCGCCGGCTTTATGGACATTAACGGCGACGGTAAAAACAACCTCGAATTGCTCCGCACTCTGATAAAACTGAACGGGGGCGTGATCGACTGCGACGTGGATGAAAAAGGAAAAATAAAAGGCGAAATATCCGTCCAAACACGATATCTGGTTCTGGGCGAAGAGCCCAGTGCAAAGGGCGATCCCAACGGAGGCGCAGCTTATACCAAAATAAAAGACGAAGCCGAAAGCCTGGGAATTCAAAAAATATCGCTTAGCGACATGTTGGAACGCATGGGATACAAGCCGCGATCGCACCTGGTCAACTTTGGCGGCGGGGCCAACCCCAAGGACTTCAAACCCAAACCCGAGAGCGGCGTAAACCGCGTTTCTTCCGGTAACGTGAGCGAAATCTTCAAGCCCCGCGAACCCCCGCGATCCGGCGCCGGCGGCGCTTATTAATAGGGATTGGGGGCCAGGGATTAGGGGCCGGGGGTTAGGGAATAGAAATTGAAGTTTAGCCCGGGCACTTGTGCCCGGCGTCTCTTTTTTCATAAAGCCGCGACCGCCGGCCGCTCTTCGGGCATTATTGTGGTTTGGGTATGATAATTCCTGTGTAAAGCCGCGACGGGCACCAACCGAAGGTTGGTTGGTCGCGGTTTTTATATCCAGGAAACTGTTTCCCCCTTACTGGTCAAGGCAATGCCCTGCGCGGTAAAATGCGGATCAACGGGGAGACCGACACTCTATCAAGCCCAACCATATTGCCAATTGGAAAGGAAAACCCATGACTCTATCGCTTCATCTAGGCCGAATCGCCGTGCACGCATTGCGGTGTCAGTACGGTATACAAATCCATCTGGCCGTGGCCGCATTAGTGGTCGCTCAAGCGTTGCTGCCCTGCCGGGCGCAGGCAAAGGACCAGCCAAGAGAGCGCCTGTCGTTTAACTCCGGCTGGATGTTTACCAAAGGCGACCCGCAGGATGCCGAGGGCAAGCTGGCTTACGCGAAGATCAAAGACTGGGTCGTACAAACCGGAGAAGCCTTTCTTAAACACCCAGAGCATGCCGTCCCCGCCAAACCCGCAGGCGATCTTGGAGCGGACGTCGCCTATACAAAACCCGATTTCGACGACGGGGCATGGCGCAAATTGGACCTGCCGCACGACTGGGGAACAGAAGGACCGTTCAAGCAGGAATATCCCGGCGATACCGGCAAGCTGCCCTGGTGGGGCGTGGGCTGGTACCGCAAACATTTTAATATCCCGGCGGAAGATCAGGGGCAAAGAATATTCCTCGACGTCGACGGGGCAATGGCCTACGCCACGGTCTGGCTCAACGGTAAATTCGTCGGCGGCTGGCCCTATGGATATTCCTCCTTTCGCCTAGAACTTACGCCCTACGTCAACATCGGCGGCGAAAACGTGTTGGCCATCCGGCTCGATAATCCGCCCAATTCCTCCCGCTGGTATCCCGGCGGCGGCATCTACCGCAACGTGTGGCTGGAAAAAACTTCGCCTATTCACTCCGACCTATGGGGAACTTATATTACCACGCCGGAAATCTCCAGCGGCGCCGCTGCCGTGCTCGTGCAGGTTTTAATCGCCAACCAGTCTTCCGCCGATGCGACCGTGAGTGTAAAGACGTTAATCCATGAACTCAACTTTGCCGGACAAAAAACATACGTGCCAGTTGCTTCATCAGAGCCAGTTGACGCTGCAATCGCCTCTGGCAATAGTGTCACCTGCAAGATGAAAATAAACGTCATAAATCCAAAACTCTGGAATCTGAAAAATCCACGGCTCTATGCAGCCGACGTTATGATCGAGCAAAACGGCAAGATCGTCGATAGCTATACAAAGAATTTCGGCATACGTACGATAAAATTCGACGCCGACAAAGGCTTTTTCTTAAACGGCGAACACGTGAAGCTAAACGGCGTCTGCGACCACCACGATCTGGGCCCCCTGGGCACGGCCATAAACACCC
>JBEKGL010000369.1:0-4654 GCA_050012815.1 Thermoguttaceae bacterium | reverse complement strand
TTAATTGACCCTTCGGCCGTCGATCTGTTTCCTTGGTCTTGGTTGCGGCCTAAACGCTAGATATGGCGCTTACATGTAAAATCAGGGGTTTTGGAATGAAAGATTGAAATAGGGGGCTTGAATGGATATGCTTGAGCATGAACCGGGGAACAGCCGGGAAGCCCCGAACCTACCCCGGCATCCCTTCTATTTCAATTATTATACCCCTAAATGGGTCATGCAATTATTAACTCTATAGTACAAAAGGTGTTAGGTAAAACGCGTGAGTTTATAGATTATGGCTTAAATAATACCCCACCACTATAGCTTAATTACACTTAACTGATGTTATCGTATATGGTTGCGGAGTAATAACTGACTTTGGAATATGTGAGTTGTATACCACCTATTTGTACGTAATGCGGAGATAAAAAACAGCATAGTATCATACTAATTCTGAGGTATAAGGAAAATCTATATGGCATCACTGAGTATCAGTGCGGACGGGGCTAAAAGGATTCGTTTTAAGAGTTTGGACGGCCAGCGGAAGTCGATTCGATTGGGCCGTTTACCAAAGAAAGATGCTGAGATAGTTCGTAATTACGTTGGCCGTTTGGAAACCGTCCAACAGTTAGGAAGCGCTGCTGATATTGAGACGCTGAATTGGCTTGATCGTATTTCGGACTGGCTACACGCCAAGCTAGCCCAAGTTGGGTTAGTAACAGAAAGAAAAACGGCTACGCTGGGGGATTTTCTTAACCAATACATCGACGGCCGTACTGACGTAAAACCCCGAACCAAGATCAGTTTCGATCAGGTAAGGCGGAACCTCTTACAATTCTTTGGTGCAGATAAACGGCTTGCTGACATAACGCCGGGCAATGCTGATGATTTCCGCTTAAACCTCATGGAGCGGTTAAGCGAGAATACTGTCCGGCGGCGTTGCGGACGTGCTAAACAATTCTTTCGTGCCGCCTTACGGAAGCGGCTAATTAGAGAGAATCCTTTTGCAGATATGAAAGGTTGCGGTGTGAGAGCCAACGCGAGCCGGTTTTACTTTATTTCCCGTGAAGAAGCACAGCGGGTTTTAGATGCCTGCCCGGACGCCGAATGGAAATTGATTTTTGCATTAAGCCGTTGGGGCGGGCTAAGGTGTCCGAGTGAGCATCTTGGATTGCGATGGAGTGATATTAACTGGGAGCAAAGTCGTTTCACGGTCCATTCGCCAAAGACTGAACACCATGAAGGTGGCGAAAGCCGAGTGGTTCCTATTTTCCCTGAGTTGCGGCCGTATTTGGATGAAGTATGGGAGCAAACCAAACCGGGTACAGAATGGGTTATCACTCGTTACCGTGATAGCAACGTCAATTTACGAACTCAATTGCTCCGTATTATAAAACGGGCCGGCCTCTCCGCTTGGCCTAAATTGTTCCAAAACCTGCGGTCAACCAGAGCAACTGAACTTGTAGAAATCTTTCCCTCGCATGTCGCGGCCTCTTTCCTTGGCCATTGCGAAGTGATTGCCGACAAGTTCTACAGACAAGTCACTAATGAACATTTTCAGAGGGCGATAGCATCGAATCAACAAAGTGGGGATGATCCTGTTAAAAAATCGGGGCATAGAACGGCCCACGGGCCGTTCGTAACAGGCTATAACACTTCGTATCCAGGAACAACAAACCCTATATTTTCCGAAGGAAATGAAGGCTTACCATTCTATACTAACGAACAGGTAGCCGAGGCCGGACTCGAACCGGCACGCCCTGTTAGGGGCACGGGATTTTAAATCCCGAGCGTCTGCCATTCCGCCACTCGGCCACGGGGAAATGACGAAGCACAAATGTCTAATGACGAAAATGCTGATTTGAAATTCGTCATTTGTGCTTCGTCATTCTTTCGTCATTCGTACTTCGTCATTCGACATTCATCTATAATCCGTCTTTGATCCTCATCTCCTATCGCGGCCTTTGGCCGCAACCAAAGCGCGACCGACCAACCTTCGGTTGGTGCCCGTCGCGGCTTTACATACTATCCACTATTTATTCGACACCGCCAGCACCCGGTTTATGGCATTGAGGAATGCCTTGGCGCTGGCCTCGACGCTGTCTGTCGACACACCGCGGCCGCGGTAGACCTGGCCTTCATGTTCGATCTGCACCATCACTTCGCCCTGGGCGTCTTTTCCCACTGTAACGCTATGGACGCTGAAATCCTTGCAGACCACCGAGATGCCAGTAAGTTGCTCGATGGCCAGGAAGATGGCGTCGATCGGTCCGTCGCCGGAGGCTACCGTGGCGGTCACTTTTTCATCGCCGTGTCGCAGCCGGAGGGTGACTTCCGGCACTTCACCGGTCCCGCAAGTTACTTTATATGAATACAGGGTCCATTTTTCGGCGATAGAGTGGATTTGTTGTTCGATGAGTGCGGCGATATCGGCGTCGTAGATCTCTTTCTTTTTATCGGCCAGATTTTTGAAAGCCATGAAGATGGTGTCGATCTGTTCGCTGGTGAGGTTATATCCCAGGGCTTTTGCCCGATCGGTCAGGGCCGCCCGGCCGCTGTGCTTGCCCAGGACCAGGTCGGTCATTGAAAGGCCGACATCCTCCGGGCGCATAATTTCATAAGTGGTGCGTTCCTTGAGCATGCCGTCCTGATGTATGCCCGCCTCATGTGCAAAGGCGTTTTGGCCCACAATGGCCTTGTTGCGCTGCACCTGGATGCCGGTGATATTGGCCACCAGGCGGCTTGTGGGAACCAGTCGCCGGGTGGCGATTTGCGTCGAGGCGTGATAATAGTCGTGCCGGGTGCGTAGGGCCATGACGATCTCTTCCAGCGAGCAGTTGCCCGCCCGTTCGCCCAGGCCGTTTATGGTGCACTCGACCTGTCCCGCCCCGGCCTCCACCGCCGAGAGAGAGTTGGCAACCGCCAGTCCGAGATCGTTATGGCAATGGACGCTGATAACGGCCTTATCGATGTTCGGCACGCGATTGCGAAGTATGCGGATCACATCGCCCATGTGGTTTGGGGTGGCGTAACCGACGGTGTCGGGAATGTTGACCGTAGTGGCCCCGGCCTCAATGGCCGCTTCCACAACCTTGCAGAGGAAATCGGATTCGGTGCGTGAGGCGTCCTCGGGCGAGAATTCGATGTTTGGGCAGTAGCCCTTGGCCCTTTTCACGCCTTCGACCGCGTTGCGGATAATTTCGTCTTTGTCCATGCGGAGTTTGTGTTCGCGATGGATTGCACTGGTGGCCAGAAACACGTGGATGCGGGCTTCCTTGGCGTGTTGCACGGCTTCCCATGCCCGATCGATGTCGGCCTCGCGGCATCGCGCCAGTCCGCAAATCACCGCCCCGCGGACTGATCGGGCGATCTCGCGGACTGCCTCAAAATCGCCCGGCGAAGCAATGGGAAAACCGGCCTCGATAACGTCAACGCCCAATTCGACCAGGGCCTGGGCGACCTCCAACTTTTCGGCCAGGTTCATACTCGCTCCGGGCGATTGCTCGCCGTCGCGGAGCGTGGTGTCGAAAATCACGATATGCCGGGACGTGGTGGATGTTTTATCAGTCATGAATTGGATATCCTTTATTCGAGAGTATAATTTTGGTTGTTATGAAGAGCAAACCATAGCCGACCATTGGTCGGCCCGCGCAACACCAACCATACCCTCGAAGGTCTGAGATACCGCATTGTCTCGACAAGTGTTCTCATGTCCGTGAATCCCATCAATAAAAAAACCCCAAGACTTTGTCGGCCTTGAGGTTTCGTTTTGCTAGCTATGAAAGCAGGTACGCACCCTACGGCCGTCATCTGGCAAGCGCCAGTAATAACAAGGGCAATAGGTTTAATAACGTACCCATATTCGATTTCCTATTTCTTTAATTCGACTTGCATTGGGAACATCTTAAATGTACATGACACTATGTGTAGAGGTCAAGTTCAGGACCTGGATCCTTTTTCTTTTTTTAATGATGTAAAATGTCAGGCGGAAATCTTGATTATACCAGCGATACTCAATATTCCCCCTCTGTGAAGGCAGATAATCGCCACTTTATAGGGGTCCATTTTGCCTGTTGTGACGTCTATATAAGGATTTACGTCAATCAGAACGAAACGGCATACGAGGGACATTGCCCGAAATGCTGCCGGCCGGTAAAGATTCGCATCGGCCCCGGCGGAACCTCGTGCAGATTTTTCAAGGCGTATTGAGTCAAACACCCAAATCGGGTATGCTCCCTGGCCCTTGTCTGGTAATTCCCGACCGGATCACACAATCTTTAAAAGCCGATGCCGCCGCTTTTTCATTCGACATTCGAGCTTCGGCATTTTCATTATGGATTACGAAGTTCAAAACTTTACGCGACGTTGCACGGCGACCGGCCGGGAATTTGCGCCCGGCGAGAAGTATTACTCCGTGCTTGTGGCCGAAGCAACGGAACTGAAACGTTACGATTATTCGGCGGATGCCTGGCAAGGCCCGCCCGCCGAGGCAATCGGCTATTGGAAATCGCAAGTGCCGGACAAGAGCAGTCGCCGGAAACATTGGGCTCCCAACGACGTTATCCTCCAGTTTTTCGACGAACTAGCCCAGCAACCCGACAAACAGGATATGCGATATGTGCTGACGCTGTTGTTGATCCGCCGCCGCGTGTTCCGGCTGGAAGATCAGCAG
>JBEKGL010000368.1:0-5552 GCA_050012815.1 Thermoguttaceae bacterium | reverse complement strand
TGCCATTTGTCTCGCCGCGTGTTCGCTCAGAACGGCTTTGCTGAGATTCATTATATCACCATGATAGATCACTTCGGGCAGGCCAGACACGCGCGAATGTCGTCAATCTCAAGGTCCGGGTAATCGGCAAGTATGTTATCCCAGTTTTCACCTTGAGAGAGCAAGCTGAGGAGCAACTCCACGGAAATACGCATGCCGCGAATGATAGGTTTACCGCCAAAGATTGCTGGATTGGCGGTAATGCGTTTAAGCAATTGGGTATCAGTCATGACCGTCCTCCTTTGCTGCTGTTATTATAACATATCCGCCTAATTGTCACTAATCTACGCGGTATATTTTTGGTGCAGGGATTTTGCTACTGATTATGCGGTTATGAGGGGCTTAGCCATTTTTCAAGCCGGCATGGCTTCTTTGCCGGCATTTTGAATGACTATTTTGGGATTATGACTTGCTGGAGGAATGGGCAGGCCTTTTTCGCGCAAGAGTTCCACGTGCTCTTTCATTCCCCATTTGGCTTGATATAAGCAATCTTCCACTGAATGCCCGATTCCGGTAAAACCCTCCAGATCGGGCGAATAGAATCCAAAGTAATCGGGTTCCGTGGTTGCCTCAATCACGAGAGAGTATGGCAATTCGATCATGAGATAATTCTCCTGAATTTCTAGTGTATTTCCGCCGCTTTCAATATACTCCGGCAAGTGCCGTTGGGCACTTCCTTTGCTCCGTGATAATCAACCCGAACTAATCTAAGAATGGGAATGGCGCCCTGCATAGAACCCTCTATATGGATTACAATCGGTAAATCCGAATATGATTGTAAACAAGATTTGAACCATTAGGGCCTTTCGCACAACCTTTATTATAGAGATGGCAAGATCACCGGAACAGGCGACTGTGGCGATTGGCCCTGGCAAAGATGAACGACCAGGAAGCGGCTTGGGACGTGGCCCAGGACGCCTGGCTGGCCATTATCCGCGGGCTTCCACGGCTGCGCCAGGCCCGAGGCGTTCGGTTGTTGGGCGATGCAGATCGTTGCCAAGACGGCCAGCCAACGGATGCGGCGGCTGCGGATCCACGCCAACGCCATGGACCGCCTGGCGGCCTCGGCGGAACAAACAACACCGGCCGCGGCGACCATCGATTCCCAATTGTTGTCGTCTCTGCCCGAGGCCCAAATGCAGACGCTGGTTTTGTATTATTGGGAGCGGATGACAGTCGCCGAGATCGCCGAAACCCTGGGCGTACCGGCCGGCACCGTCAAGAGCCGGCTTTACCATGCCCGCATGGCCCTTAAACAACTACTAGGAGAAAAAAAATGAACACATCATCGCAAATGCCGCCCGAACCTTGGAATAATAATGAACCGCCCATGCCCGATCCGCTGCACATGACCATGGCCATGGACCGTATTATGCACTCCCATGCAGTTATGCTGATGTTTAAGAAACTTATTTGGGGAATATTATTTGGACTTCAAACCGCGGCCATCATAGGTTGCGTGTACTTTCTGTTCACTGTCGATTCCATATCCTGGAAACTGCTCTGCGTAGGCTTCGCCCTGATAGCACACGAGGGCATAGTCATAGTGGTGATATGGATGCTTTTGACCTCTTTGCGCATGGACATGCTTAGAGAACTCAAGGGCATGGAACTACAATTGGCCGAATTCAGGACGCACTTGCAAGGCAAAACGCACAATCCCGTACCTACACCCGGCGAAAGAACTTAATGATCAGGTTAATCCACGCGGAACATTTTCGGGGCGGGAATTTTGCTGCCGATGATCCGTCCGTGGCGGGCGTCCAACTCGCGGAAATTCAGTTGTAGAAAATTATAGACCGATTTGGGCGGCGATTGTTCCAGCCACTCATCGACCAGGAGCGACACCTGGCGGTCGAATTGTTTTTTCGACGGGCCGTGGGCGAAACAGCGGTTGCCGAAGCGGCGCAGGTCGCCGTCGAACTTCGGACCGATGTGCCATAGTTCGTGGACCACGGTATCCAGTTTTTCCCTAAACGGCAGGTCCAGAAACCGGGGCAGATAAAAGTTGAGGATGTAGAGCATTTCCTCGCCGTTGTGATCTTTAACTTTTTGCATACCCCATTTCCGCCCGCGGCGTATGGTGTTAATTCGACCGCCGGGAAAGCGCAGCGGCGTTAGTGTGGCATACATTCCCGCCCTGGTGCCCGATCGGGCTTGGGAAAAACTGACGGCCACCCGGCTCATATCGATGTGTTTGAGCGATTCCAGCCGGGATACGATGTCTTTGCAGAGCAGGCGGATATGATTGGTAAAATCGAAACCGTTGTTCACTATTTAGCAGTCAGTTGTCAGCTTTCAGCAATCAGCGGCCGGCTAAATTTATTCAGCCGGCTTTTCCGCGGGTGCGTCTTCATTGGATTGCGGAACCGAGGGGGTTGATTTGTTTTCGGCCGATTCGTCGGTATCGAACGATGGTCGGACGGCCTTTTTGTGGACGCGATCATTCTTGCCCACAAATTCCAAGATTGCCCTGGTGCCGGCATCACCCAGACGGGGTTTGGGCAAGCGTAGCACGCGGGTATAGCCCCCGTCGCGATCGGCAAAACGCGGGGCGATTTCTGCGAAAAGGATATTCACCGCCTTTTTGTTGCCCAGCAATCTCAGTGCCCGGCGCCGCGCCGCCACCACCGGCGCAATGACCTGGGTCCATTCCCGCCACTCCTCGCTTTCCCGCCATCTGCGCCACTCATCGCTATGACGTTCGGCGTCCGGGGCCAGCTTTTCTGCGGCTTCCTGCTGGGGCAGAGCGTCGCGGGCAATGGTGATGCAACGCTCGACCAGCGGCCGGACTTCCTTGGCCTTTTGAATGGTGGTGATAATGCGGCCTTTTATCTTGGGCGCGTTGTCATCGTCCTCGGCGTCGCGTTCGGTTAAAATTAGCGCGCTGGCCAAATTGCGGAGCAACGCCCGTTGATGATTCGGATTACGGCCGAGCTTGCGGCCTTTTCTTTTATGTCGCATGGTCGTGCACATTCAGCCCGGCGTACATATACGGCCGGGCAAAAAGGGAAAAAAATTCAATCAACCCCGGGTGCATTCACCCGGGGCTGAATTGGTTTGTGTTAATGTACGCTCGTGGCGGCCGGCGCCGGACGCATGCCCAGGCGCAGGCCAATGTCGGCCAGCTTTTCGCGGACTTCGGTGAGCGTGGTTTCGCCGAAGTTGCGGACTTCCAGCAACTGGTCTTCGGAGCGCTGCACCAAATCGCGGACGGTGTTGATGTTTTCAGACTCCAGGCAATTGGTGGCCCGAACCGACAGATCCAATTCGGCCAGGCTCATGTTCAGCTTGGCTTCGACCGACGGGTCCAGCCCGTAGTTGCCGGGCGTGCGGGCTTCGCTGTGTACGGCCGGTCCCAATTCGGAATACTGCACGAAGGGGTTTAGGTGTTTGCGGAGGATCTTGGCGGCTTCGACTAAAGCCATGTCAGGAGTGACCGAACCGTTGGTCCAGATTTCCATGGTGAGCTTGTCGTAGTTGGTTTTTTGCCCGACGCGGGTCTCTTCGACCTCGTAACGCACCCGAACCACGGGGCTGAAGGCGGCGTCAATGGGGATAATGCCGATTTCCTGAACCTGGGGCGTGTGCTCGGTGGAGGGCACGTACCCGCGGCCGTTTTCGACCACCATTTCCAAAAGGAAGAGCACGTCCTCGGTCAAGGTGGCGATGAGGTGGTCCTTGTTGATCACTTCCACCTGGTCGTCGTTTTGCACGTCGGCCCCGGTAACCGGGCCTTTGGTGCTTTTTTCGATCCGCACTACCCGGGTTTGCTCGCTGTAGTTTTTCACCACCAGCGATTTGACGTTCAAGACGATATCGGTAACGTCTTCAACCACGCCCGGCAGGGTGCTGAATTCGTGCAGCGAGCCGTGCAACTTGATCTGCGTCACCGCGCTGCCTTCCAGGCTGGAAAGCAGGATGCGGCGCAGGCTGTTGCCGATGGTCACGCCGAATCCGCGTTCAAAAGGCTCGGCCACGAACTTGCCGTAGGTCGGGGTAAGTGCCGACCGATCTGCCGTAATCAGGCTGGGTAATTCTAATCCGCGCCAACGAATTCGCATGAGTAAACTCCGATCCAATTAACTGGCGGCTCAGCAGCGGCTACTTGGAACATAGCTCCACGATCAGGTGGGGCTGAACTGGGATGGACATATCGGCGATTTCGGGCATGCGAAGCACATGCCCTTCGGGTTGCAGGCCTTCCGCGCGGCTGAGGAAATCGGGCACGTCGCGCGGCACCTCGGCCAGGTTCGCCTGGACTAACTGCTCGCTTTTGGGACGGCTTTTGACCCGGATCGCGTCGCCGGGACGAACCAAATAACTGGGTATTCCCACCCGGCGCCCGTTTACGGTAATGTGGCCGTGCGTGACCAACAAACGCGCCTGCGCCCTGGATCGGCCGAATCCCAACCGGTACACGATATTATCCAGCCTGCGTTCCAGCAGGCTCATCAACCTTTCGCCGGTATTGCCTTTTCCTTTTCCGGCCATGGCGAACAGCTTGCGGAACTGGCGCTCCAAAAGGCCGTAATGATGCTTCACCTTTTGCTTTTCGCGCAGGTGCAGGCCGTAATCGGTGAGTTTGCCGCGGCGCGCCACGTTCATGCCGGGCGGGGAATCGCGGCGCTCAAATGCGCATTTGGGCGTATCACAACGCGTGCCCTTGAGAAACAGTTTCATCCCCTCGCGGCGGCACAATCGGCATACGGGTCCATGTTGACGAGCCATACCTTACTGAACTCCACGCCAAAAAAAATTAAAAAAAACGTTTGTTTGATGATTATTTTATCACGATTGATTTTACATCTTCCGCTTTGCCGTACGCTCGATTTCCTGCCCGGGCTAAAATTCCCGGCACAAGCGCCGGGGCTAAACATATACTCCCGGCGCGGGCGCCGGGGTTAAACCGAGTTATACACGGCGGCGTTTTTTCGGCCGGCAGCCGTTGTGCGGCAAGGGCGTTACATCCTCGATGGATTTGATTTTCAATCCGGCGGCCTGCAAGGCGGTGATCGCGCTTTCCCGACCGCTTCCCGGCCCCTTCACTTTCACTTCCACTTCCTTCATGCCGAACTTGATGGCCTTGTCGGCGACCTGCTGGGCCGACATCTGGCCGGCAAACGGAGTGCTTTTGCGGCTCCCCTTGAACCCGCAGGTGCCAGCGCTTGCCCAGCATAGGGTTTCGCCCTTGGAATCGGTAATCGTAATCAAGGTGTTGTTGAACGTCGCCTTGATGTGGGCCACGCCCACCGTTACGCTACGGCGGGCCTTGCGGCGGGCCGGTGTTGCTTTTGCCACGGTTTATACACTCCAGTTATATTACGTATTTAAAAATGCGATGTGCCACTGCTTGCCTGCAAGCAGTGCCATTCTTATGGACTTATTAGCGCAGATCCTTGACGCCCTTTTTGCCGGCCACGGTCTTTTTCGGACCTTTGCGAGTCCGCGCGTTGGTGCGGGTTCGCTGCCCGCGCACGGGCAGTCCGCGCCGATGCCGCAATCCCCGGTAA
>JBEKGL010000367.1:0-4665 GCA_050012815.1 Thermoguttaceae bacterium | reverse complement strand
AAGAATCCGGCCACGATCATGCGCACGGCTTCTTTGCGGGTCAGGCCGCGGCAGCGGGCGTAAAAAACCTGCTCGTCGTCTACCCGGCCGGCCGTCACGCCATGAGAACATTTTACATCGTCGGCCTCGATTTCCAAGCCCGGTATCGAGTCCGCCCGGGCGTCCTCGGAAAGAATTAAATTATCGTTGCGCTGGTAGCCATCGGTTTTTTGCGCGTCGCGGTCGACTTTAATCATCCCGCGCCACACCAGCCGGGATTTATCTTGCAGCGCCCCTTTGTAAAGCAAATCGCTTGTGCAGCGCATTGCGTGATGTCGCTGAAGCGTGTGATACGATAGATGCTGTCTGCCCTCGGTGAACATCACGCCGTTGACCTGGGCATTCGCGCCCGGCCCGACAAGTGCCACGTGTTGGTTGACCTTTGCCAGCCGGCTCCCCAATGCGCCGATGGTCCACTGGATGTCGGCATCGCGATCGACCAGGGCTTTTTGATGGGCGAAATGCCACACGCCGCTGCCCCAGTTCTGCAAATTGACGTATCGCAGCCGGGAGCGCGGACCGACGAAAATTTCAATCGCCCCGCAGTGCAGCCCGGCAGAAGGCGCCTGATCGGCTTGCCCGTCGAAGCCGGCGGTTTCGGAAAGGACCGTTGCCTCGGCGTCTTCGTCCAGGATGATCAGCGTATGGCTGAAATCGGCGGCATCGGGGGAAAGTGAGGAAAAAATATGCAGCGGCCCGTCGATCTTCACTCCCTTGGGCACATAAAGCACCGCCCCGCCCGACATACATGCCGCGTGCAGCGCCGCGAATTTATCCGCGCGATAATCCACGGCCTTGGTAAACAAGTAGCGACGGATCAACTCGCCGTGAGTTTCTATCAATTCCTCCAAACTTCCAAACAGCACTCCCCGGCGCGCCAGTTCGGCATCGAGCCGCGTGGGCAACGGCCTACTGTCGCCGGTAACGGCCCTGCCGACAAGATCCACTCCTTCGGTCAACAAGGCTTTGGCAAGGGGTTTTTCTTCGGCCGACGGCGATGGAATTCCGAATCCATCCAGTTTGAAAGCCCGGATGTCGGTGCGCATCCACTCTTCTTGCGTCCGGTCGGGAAAGGGCAAATCGAGGAACACCGCCCACGCATCGCGGCGCAACTCGACAAGCCACGCCGGTTCGCGGCGCCGGGCCAGGAATGATTCAAAGGCTTCGTTGGTAAAACCTTGCTTAACGATTGTCCCACTCACGTAAGCTTTTTTTATTGGTTTTCAGTAATCAGTTTTCAGTACACGGTTTGCAGTTCACAGTTTAGCCGCGACCCGTAGGGGAGCGTGGGAGTTGAGTTGTATTTGTGGATCAACCGGTTGGTGGTCAGTAAACTGACCACCCCAGCCTAATCCCTAATCTCTATCCCCTAATCCCTACCCCACCGTTCCTTCCATCTGCAATTCAATCAGCCGGTTCATTTCCAGCGCGTATTCCATGGGCAGTTCCTTGACCAACGGCTCGATGAATCCGCTGACGATCATCGTGGCGGCTTCATGTTCGGTCATTCCGCGGCTGGCCAGGTAGAACAGTTGTTCCTCGCCGATCCGCGACACGCTGGCCTCGTGGCCAACCATTACGTCTTGTTCCTCGATTTCGATATACGGATAGGTATCGCTGCGGCTGCGCGGATCGAGTATCAGGGCGTCGCAAACCACGTTCGACTTCGATTTTTTCGCGCCCTTCATCACGCGGACCAGCCCGCGATAACTCGAGCGGCCGCCGTTTCTGGAAATCGACTTGGAAATAATCCGTCCGGAAGTATGCGGGGCGCAATGAACCAGTTTCGCCCCGGCGTCCTGATGTTGGCCGGTCGAGGCAAAGGCCACGGAGAGCACCTCTCCGCGTGCGCCCGGCTCCATCAGGTAGATCGACGGATATTTCATCGTCAGCCGGCTGCCCAGGTTGCCGTCGACCCATTCCACAAGCGCGTCGCGATAGGCGACCGCCCGTTTGGTCACCAGGTTATAAATGTTATTGGCCCAGTTTTGGATGGTGGTATAGCGAAATCGCGAGCCTTGTTTGGCGATCACCTCGACCACGGCGGCGTGCAGGCTTTCGGTGCTGTACATGGGCGCGGTGCAGCCCTCGACGTAATGCGCCTGTGCACCTTCCTCGATGATGATCAGCGTCCGCTCGAACTGGCCCATGTTCGCCGCGTTGATGCGGAAGTAGGCCTGCAAGGGGAACTCGATTTTCACGCCCGCCGGCACGTAGACGAACGATCCGCCGGACCAAACCGCGGAATTCAAGGCCGCGAATTTATTATCGGTGGCCGGAATAATCGTGCTGAAATACCGCCGCACCAGATCGGAGTGCTCGCGCACGGCCGAGTCCATGTCGGTGAAAAGCACGCCCTGCTTCGACAGTTCCACCTTGAGCGAACCGTAGACCACCTCGCTTTCGTATTGGGCCTTTACGCCGGCAAGAAACTTTTTTTCGGCCTCGGGAATGCCCAGCTTGTCGAAGGTGGATTTGATTTCCTCGGGCACCTCGTCCCAGGATTTTACTTGTCCCTGGGTGGGTTTGAGATAGTAATAGATCTCGTCGAAGTTGATCGCGATATTTCCGCCCCAACGGGGCAACGGCTTGGAATAGAAAATGTCCAATGCCTTTAGCCGGAATTCCCGCATCCAGGCCGGCTCGCCCTTCATCTCGGAGATTTCGGCGACCACCTCACGGTTCAATCCCTTGCGGGCCTTGAAAACGAACTTTTCCTCGTTGCGAAAATCGTATTTATTGATCTCGCCGATGGGATCCTGAACGGGATTGCGAATATCTGAAGCCATATATATAACCTCGTTCCCAAACTCTGCTTGGGAACGTTTATAACATATTCAGCGCCGGTAAAAACTATTCCGGCACGGGTGGCACGCCCTGAGGAACGAAGGGCGTGATTTGGGCCGCCACGCCCTTCGCTTTGCTCAGGGCGTGCCACCCATAACTGTTTGCAAAGGGTTTGTAGGTGATGTCATGGCGGCTTCGTCGGCGGCGGCCTCGGGATGGGCGGCGCGAATGCGGTCGTAGCCTTGTTTGTGCAACTGGGCGGCCAATTCCGCCCCGCCGGTCTCGACTATCCGGCCGCCCAGCAATACGTGCGTAAAATCGGGCGGATTGTGCTCCAAAAGTTGCTCGTGATGCGTGATGATCAATATCCCCATCTCATGCCCGCCGATCTCGGCTATGCTTTGACTGGCCAGGCGCACGGCATCCACGTCCAGGCCGCTGTCGGTCTCGTCGAGAATGGCGAATTTCGGTCGCAGCACGGCCATTTGCAGGATTTCCGCCCGTTTCATCTCCCCGCCGGAAAATCCTTCGTTGACGTACCGCCTGGCGAATTCCGGATCGATTTTTAAATCCCGCATCTTTTCGCTAAGTTCCTTGCGGAATTGGCGCATGGGAATCAAATCCTCGCCTTCCTTGCGCTCGGGGTGGCGGATGTTCGTAGCGGCGTGGCGCAGAAAATCGGCCATGCGCACGCCGGGAATCGCCACCGGCCGCTGAAAGGCCAGAAATAATCCAGCCCGGGCGCGCTCGTGCGGCTGCATTGCCAAAACATCCAGACCGTTTAGTTCGATCCGCCCGCCGGTTACCTGATAACCGGGATGGCCCATTATGGCGAATCCCAAGGTGCTCTTGCCGGACCCGTTGGGGCCCATCAAGGCATGAACCTCGCCCCGGCGGATTTCCAGGGACACGCCCTTGAGGATCGGCTTTTCGCCCACGTTTACGTGCAGGTCGATGATGGACAGCGTCTCGGTCATGATTTTTTTACTGCGGTTTCACCTTCTGGCGACCTCGTTCCCGGGCTCTGCCTGGGAACGTTATATTTACTGCGGTTTCACCTTCTGGTGGTTGAATACTAAATTTTTATTCTCTGTTTCGACATATCCCGATTGGTGCACCATGGGAATTTCATCTTCCACTTTAAGACTCCGGCGGTCGGTCGATCCGGCCGGCACTTCATTCGCCGGAAGTTTGGCAATCCGATGCCCTTTGATCTTCTCCTGCAATCGCATCAAGCCTTCCAGCAGCGATTCCGGGCGGGGCGGGCAACCGGGAATGTAAATGTCCACGGGTATAACCAGGTCAACGCCCCGGACTACGTTATATCCGTGTTCGAAATACGGGCCTCCGCCAACCGCGCACGCGCCCATGGCAATCACATACTTAGGCTCCGGCATCTGCTCGTATAGCCGGCGGATGCGGCTGGCCATTTTATACGTGACCGTGCCCGCCACGATCATCAAGTCCGCTTGTCTGGGACTGGGTCTGAACGCCCCCGCCCCAAAGCGATCGATGTCGAACCTGCCGGCCCCGGCGCACATCATCTCGATTGCGCAACAGGCAATTCCGAATGTCACGGGCCATACGCTGCCTTGTTTGGCCCAATTCAGCGCCTGCTCCAAAGTCGTGGTTACGACGTTTTCCTCGACTCGCGCCTCTATCCAAGGTTGTGTCATGCGATTACTCTGGTAAGGGATTAATCTGCTGTCCGGAATTTTCCAAGCTACCCAGTATAATCACTATCTAACCGACTTGGAACCGGCACTGCTCATCCCCCTCCTGGCGGCATTGAGTCAGTTTTACGTCCTGACCGACCAGTTCCGAGATCAACATCCTTTC
>JBEKGL010000366.1:0-4666 GCA_050012815.1 Thermoguttaceae bacterium | reverse complement strand
TGGAGATTCGCCTGGTCCGAGCGGGTAAAGCGAAGGTTGCGCCGTTGTTGCCCGGGGGCCATCGCAAAGAACTTCTCATCAGAAACGGACGGAAACGGCAGCACCACCGCACCGCCGTCATCGAAATTGAAATCATAGGGCGTCGACAGCGAGGTGTACAAGGCATTGTAACGGGTAAGATGCCCGCGCGGGTGCTCGCCTTGAATTTCCAAAACGGCGATTTCCGTGCGCGCACGCACAAAGCCGATATCCAATTGCGCCAATTTTATTACCAGGACGGTAGATATGATGGCAATGATGGGCGCGGCAACCCATGCCCATTCCACGCGGTCAAAGGTATGAAAAATGCTCCAATTAAACGGTACTAGCACGAGTAAATAAACGAACAAAAACAAGAATATAAACGTGCGATCGGGAATTTCGACCTGCGCGGCTTTAAGCAGCGATTCGCGGGCCGCGGCGGCGATGGGGCTGAAATCGTTCCAAGCGGCAATGCCCGGCCCAGCCGGAGGCGGTTCTATATAAACCGGCTGATTCCACTGATTACCGACGTCGTCCGTCGGCAGATCGATCTCCTTGGGCAGGTCTGTACAGTAATCTTCGCACTTCAAACCCGCGTCGCGGGTAAAAAAACGCAGATTCGTGATCCGAGCGGCATCCAGGCGCTGGTGGCCGTCGTCCCATAGAACCTTTAGTTTTTCTTCCCGGTCCCGCATAAAGCGCCGCTGCGGCCGGCGGAGCAGAAAGGCGTTGAAAAATTCATCCATCCCCGGCCAATTGGCGAATTCCCGGTCGCCCAGCCTGAAGGCCGAGGCCACGATCCGCCCCCTGCCCACTCGGCGCTCGACCAGCAGATTGCCCGACTTCGCCACGAATTCGGCCTGGGGATGCTTTTGTAATTGGATGCCGGACCAAGGTCTTACCGGCGCCAGCTTGCGGATCGTCTTGCCCGAGAAGGCGTTGATTTCGGACAACTCGTCCGCGCCGATCTTGCATCCGCCCGAAGAAGCGGCCGGCAGATACGGCTCCAAAAAACTCCCCTTGAGCGTATCCAGCGTGTCCGGCCCGCTAATAATCACTTGCCCGCCCCAATTAAGCCAATCCAGAAATGCCTGCTGCACCTCCGGGTCTAAAGCCGTTGGCGCGGCGTCGTCCCACAACACATAGGCTATGCCGGTCCAGAGCAGTGGATGAGCGGGCAACGGCGCATGCCGGTCGCTCCTGATCTGCGTGATCCGGTAATACGGCTCTATTCGGTTATCGATGTCCTTGATATCAAACGGCTTCACTGAGTAAAGATTATTCAAAAAACCATATTGCTCCGGCACCCGGGCAAACACGATGAAATGATATTGATAAGAAGGCATGTTTTGCAAGGGCGGTTCCAGCTCGAGTACCGTGCCGCCGCCCCTGGAAGCGTTCAGCCGACAGGAAATAAAGGCCTTGGGCGTGTGGGGAGGAACAAACAACACCGAATCGAATATCTTGGCCTGACCTTTGGACAGCGCCGCCTGTCTGGCCGTGGTCAAATTATAAGGAGTGGCCGGCAGGGGAAGTCCTTGCCCCTTGACATCGTTGGCCGCGATTTCCATCTCACCCACGAAATCGTTGTCGTTGGCCTTGACGTTTTCCCATGAAACGCCGGTCCAATGTCCCACCTTGCACAATCTTTCGGCCGACTCCCTGTCGTTAAATTCCTCGGCGCTCAATTCCCCGCCGGCCGATTTCCCCTTGCCCGATTTCCTCCCGTCCGACTTCCCGCCGGCGGGCTGAGTAACCAGGCGCTTGGCCTCAAAGGGATCTTTGGGTTTCTCTTTTTTTTGGGCTAACTCTTTTTCTGCTTCTTCCAGAGTTTTGACATTAGGTTTGCGGCAGCCGCGGCAACCCGACACCCCGGTTGCAAGCACAAGAATTATCGCTAACCACATTATCGCGCGAAGCATGCGCCAATGCCTTTGTTCCTTGCCGGCATGAAAACCCCTATTTACAGCCATCGTTTGCCGTTCCTCCTATATTTGAGTTTAGCCGTTTGTTGCAAAGGAGGAAAGATGGGGGGAAAAAGGATGGGCGGTAGGAGCCATCCGCCGAAGTCGGCCACATGCGTGATTGGGATACATTTCCTCCCGTCGCACAGATTCACGTCAAGTGCGGCAAGAATGAACATGGCACCAGGCAAAATCGTTGGCCCAATAATAATTATCAATAATGATAGCGACAGGCCAATATGCGAATGCAATTTTCTGTAACTTGGTAAACCAGACGATGCTCTTGATCGATTCGCTTCGACCAACAACCCGCCAATTCGTGCTTCAATGGTTCGGGTTTGCCTTTACCGCCGAACGGTTCCCGTTGGGTTTCTTGAACCAGTTCCAGAATGCGCAAAGCCTTCTTACGGTCATGGCGAACCCAATACGTCAGATCTTCGACGGCCGAAGGGTCAAATTCCAGCTTGCGTGCGGGCTTCATCCAAAGAAATTCCCTGCTGCCGCTGTTTTGCCGCCAAGAGCCGCCCCTTCATCGCCTCACTTTTCAAGAGATAGGCGGTTTCCTTTTCCGATTCAATCTCGCGCCACAAGCCAATCGGTACGATCACGCTCACGGGCCGACCTTCGGCATCGGTAACGAATTGAATTTCGTTTTGGTATTCCATGTTGCACCTGAAAAATTGGTCTCTTAACGACTTTGAGTATAACACAATATTTATATGAAATAACACTTGCCAAGATTGTCAATTAAGATGCTCGTTTTTGTGAGTGATTTTTATATATGACTTTACCTTAACAACTTTTCAAAGTTATTAATATCTTAGGCCAAAACTTTCCATCTCCCCGGTCGTAATTCATCCTCATCATACTCAAAAGCCCAGTGCAACTCCGAATGACATTTGGGGCAGAGTTGCGCTTTCAAGTTCACGTGTTCGAGACAATACGGGCATTTTTGCCGGCCATCTAAAGCAATGGCTGTAATTAGGATGCCTATTGGCCCTAAAAGCAATCCGAGAATAAATCCAGCTGTCCCGGCTTCTCGTTGCGAGCCTACCCAAGCTGAGATTGCAGCCATACTAAAAGCGAACAGAATCAAAATGATGAGATAAATCTCCATACAATCGATTATAATCGGTACCCGGGGTGGGGGCAATATATGTTTATTGCTCTGCGTGTTCTTCGGCGAATTCAATGGCCTTGAGCAATCCCTTGGCTTTGTTGAGGGTTTCGTTCCATTCGTTTTCCGGCACGCTGTCGGCCACGATGCCGGCCCCGGCTTGAACGTATGCGACGTTGTCGTGGATCACCACCGTTCGCAAGGCGATGCAAGTATCCATATTGCCGTTGAAATCGACGTAACCGACTGCCCCGGCGTATGGTCCGCGCCGGTGCGGCTCTATTTCGTCGATGATTTCCATGGCCCGAACCTTGGGCGCGCCCGACACGGTGCCGGCCGGCAGACACACTTGCAGGGCATCGAATGCGCTTTTATCCGCGGCCAACCGGCCGCTGACGTTCGAGGTGATGTGCATTACGTGGCTGTAGCGTTCGATGGTCATCACGTCGGAGACTTGCACCGAGCGGTACTCCGACACCCGGCCCACGTCGTTGCGTCCCAAATCAACCAGCATCACATGCTCCGCTCTTTCTTTCGGATCGGCGAGCAATTCCTCGGCCAGGCGGACGTCTTCTTCCTCGCTCGTCCCGCGGCGCCGGGTGCCGGCCAAAGGACGGACCGTTACATGGCGATCGACCACGCGGACCATGACCTCCGGCGAACTACCCACCAAGGTCACGCTGGGCGTGCGCAAATAAAACATGAACGGGCTGGGATTGATGACCCGCAAGGCACGGTAGATTTCAAAAGGATGGGTGTGGATCGGCACTTTAAGCCGCTGGCTGGGAACTACCTGAAAGATATCGCCGGCGCGGATGTATTCCACGCATTTCCTTACTGCATTTTCAAATTCCTCTTTAGTAAAATTCGATTCGTATGCAATGTTCACCGGCCCTGCAAGGTGGATATCCACCGGTTTCAGGTCGCACGACCTGGTCGAGAGTTCGTCCACCAGGCGGTCGATGCGCAGGCACGCTCCTTGATAGGCCATGGCTAAATCCACGCCGGGCTTATCCACCCTTGCCATTGCCACAACGTCAATGCTTTTAGTGACATTGTCGAATACCACCATCTGATCGTAAAAGGCGAATGCCAGATCAGGGACCTGGCGATCATCCGGTGGAACGTGGGGTAAATGTTCGAGGTAACGCACGGTGTCGTACCCGGCGTATCCGACCGCCCCGCTATAAAAGGGGGGCAGTTCCGGCAAATGGACCGCCCGGATTGCTTCCACCCGGCTGCGTAGTTCATCCAACGGGTTATCGCAGTCGAACTGCCTGGTAACCAGTGTGGGAATACCTCCGGCCGAAATGCCCGTATAAGCATTCGTCGTTACCCTTTTGCCATAAGCCTCGATTTCGAAGAATGGCTCAGTGGCCAAAAAGCTGTAACGTCCCACTTTCTCGCCGCCCACGACGCTCTCCAGCAAGCAAGCGCAACGCCCGGCGTCGAGTTTATGGAAGGCGGACACCGGCGTTAGGGCGTCGCTCAGCAGTCGGCGATAAACGGGCACCAATTGCACGCCCTGGGCATGATTTTTAAACGTCTCAAAGTCGGGATAATA
>JBEKGL010000365.1:0-4681 GCA_050012815.1 Thermoguttaceae bacterium | reverse complement strand
ATCCATCGACGTAGATTTTTGGAAACGGCGGCCGCCTTGGGCACGGCCGGATTGCTGGTTGCCAAGGGGCCGTTGCTCGCCCAGCCGGCCACTGCGGACGTCGATCCAACGGCACTGGTCCCAGGGAATCGCCCGGTCCTAGTATTGGAACATTTATTTTCGGCGTCACAAATTGTCGCACGAGCACATCGCCGAGTATCTCGCGAACATAACTGCCTTGATGAGCAGGCGAACGCGAACGGCTTTCGACTTGTGAACTGTATATGGATTCTTTATCGGAAAGCATATAGGCCAGGACACATACCCAAAGCGCCGGAAGTAGAAGATCGTAGCCGCCGGTCATTTCACTGACGATAATCAGCGTTGAAAAAGGAGTCTTGGCGGCGGCGGCAAAAAAACCGGCCATGCCTACGATTACAAAGCTTGCCGGTTGTGGAACAAGTCCGGGCCACAATTGGTGAAATAAGATGCCAAGTGCGCCGCCGCCGCAACCGCCTATAACTATCGAAGGTCCGAAAACGCCGCCAGAGCCTCCGCTTCCGATAGTTAAGCCCGTTGTCAGGATTTTTCCAATCGCAATGGCTAAAAGCACTCCGGCGGTAATTGTTGAACCATCGGACGTTGCGGCTTGGATCGCGCTGTAACCAAATGACATCACAGCGAGAGTTTGTTGCTGCCGTCCGAAAATATAATATAACGTCAGGCCGAGGGCGCCGGTTAAAAATGCGCCGACTGCCGGTCTGAAATGGCGAGGGATGGGCGCCTTTTTGAAAAACCTTACAAAACCATAGAAGGAATGAGTATAGAATGCAGCCAGTAGAATCATGAACAGCATTAGCAGAAAATAAGGGCCGAGTTGCCAAGGATTATTGAATATGATATCCGGCGTCTTGAATAATGGTTCCCAACCCGAGAAAAGTCCAAAAATACAATAAGATACGACACTGGCGATGGCGGCCGGCATGATGACCTCAGGTTCAAACTCCGGAGAGCGATATAGCACTTCGGCGGCGAACAACGCGCCTGCCAGCGGCGCACGGAAGATTGCGGCGATTCCTGCGCCCATTCCTGAGGCCATGAGGATGCGCCTGCTGGCCGGTCTGAGGTGCAAAATGTTCGCCAAAACCGATCCAAAGCCTGCTCCAATTTGTGCAATTGGTCCTTCGCGGCCGCCGGAGCCACCTGTTCCGATAGTCAATGCACTTGCCACAATTTTAATTAAAGGCACGCGTGGGCGAATTTGTCCTTGAGGCGAATGATAAGCAGAGATAACGGCATCGGTTCCATGACCTTCGGCTTCCGGCGCTAGGCTATATACCAAAATTCCGCTTGCCAGTCCGCCCAATGTTGGGATTACTAACAGAAGCCAAGGTCGAAAAGGGTGATCCGGAGGCGGAAGCGGAATCGCAATTTCACCGGCCGGGCGAGGCTCGGGGTTATATCCTGCCGCTCCTAGTGCGTAATATTCCATATATCGTGTTGCGCTATAGAAAACAATTGCACCCAGCCCAGCGACAATACCGACAAGCATCGCTAAACCTAAAATTCGTACTTGTACATTTAGATGTCTTCCGCCAAGATCCAAGAACTCGGGAAACCATCTAAAAATGCTTTTACGCTTTGATGGTTCTTCTGTTTTATCCATATATTATTAACATGAAAAAAAGGGGACCCGGCTTTTTTTCTATATTTCATTAATAATAAGTATTTTCGGCCCTCCCGGCAACCACCCGACGGCCGGGATAAATAACGCGAAATCCGCCCATCCGCTTATGCCGGGTTGTCCGATGGCGGGCGATTGCGGATAATTAAGGGTATAGTTGACAGGGTTCGGGGTTCAGGGTTCAGAACTCGCGCGGAAGATCAAATCCCGAATCCTGAACCCTGACCTCTGAACCCTGACCACTGACCACTAGGTTTTGACCATGACCATCCACATATCGCGTAGAGTGTTTTTGTGTATCACGGCGGCCTTGCTTGTCGGGTTTTCCGGCGGCGTTTTGTTTGCCGACGAAACCGCAGACAAGGCGGAGGACGCATACCAGCGGGGTTTGAATGCGCTGGGTCAAGGCGATTTCGATCAGGCCGTGGCCGAGTTTAGCGAAGCGGTTAAACTCAAGCCGGAGGAAGCCAAGTTCCACGGTATGAGGGGCACGGCCTGGCTGCGCAAGGGCGATTACGAGCAGGGCATAGCCGAAATGAAAGAAGCCATTCGGCTTAATCCCAACGACCTGGGCGCGAAATATCAGCCGTCGTCGAACAAGGGGCTTTCGGCTGAGGCTTTGGAACACGGGCGGAAACAAGTGGAAAAGATGCTCAAAGACCGGCCCGCCATGGCCCAATACGGCGAAGAAACCGAGTTTTTGCGGACTTGGGCCGCGCGGAAATTCGCCGGCGAAGACCTTGGCTCGCTCATTGACTGGGATGCGACGCCTCCGCTGCACTCCGACGCCGAGCACATTGCCCCGGAAAGAAAACTGCACGGTGCGATCCTCATCGAGCCGAACTACACCGAGGGGCCGAAGCAGGGCCAGGCGCGATCGTTCGAGGAACTGTGGGCCGGGGCGGTGTTTGAACTGCACAATATAAATTACGCCAAGGAGTTCGTCCGCCTGCACAAGGAGGCTGAAGAGGGAAAGCTCGCGAAGAACGATTATGTAGCGGGCATTGTGAAGTATGAGATGCTGGCCTCGCAGCAAATCCGGGCGTTTTACGTTCAGGTTTTTCTTCCCTTTGCGGCGAAGAAAAAGCTGCCCACCGACCCGGCTCTGTGGTATGCGGTCTGGTGGGTGCGGCCCGACGATGCGCTTAAGTATTTTACCGATAAAACAGCCTATCCTTGGCGGCCATACGCCCGCGATTACGACTGGACCACGGTGGAGCGCTGCTGGCGTCGGCAACGATACGAAAGGGCGATAGAGCTTCTAACCGAGATGTGCTCCGAATCGGAAGGCATGACGGACCACGCCGAGGTCCACCTCTGGCTGGGCCGTTGCCGGATAAAATTAGGCCAGTACTCCGACGCGGTGAAGGATTTGACGGCCTCGATTCGCCTCGATCCATACGATCCGGTCGCCTTTCGCAACCGCGCCGAAGCCTATCGGCTGTTAAAGGAGAATGAAAGGGCCGAACTGGATCAAAAACGGGCCGAAGAATTGAAAAAAAAGGCAGATGGCAAAGGGGCGAAGGCGGAAAAAGATCCATAACACCCTTTTTCGTTTGATTCTGAGCATCCATTTTATATAAAGTAGCATTTTTCCCCGAAGGGTAAACATGCGGCGAAGCGCAGGATAAATCGATAATTAGTTTAAGAATGCCGGTATAACGCAGTCTGCAAGTCTTTTCTCTAGCCCAGGCGTTTACGCCTGCGGGGATTGGAAACGCTATTTTTTATTTCCTTTTTTCATTCGTCCCCTTCAGGGGACCTCATAGTTGGACAATCTTTGAAACCATTCGCCCCTAAAGGGGCTCAACGGAAAAAAGAAGAAATTATGGTTTCATCCAATCCGCAGGCGTAAACGCCTGGGCTAGAGAAAAGCAAGCTGGAGCAAAGCATGAGTAAACGCCTCGGCTAGAGCATAACGGGCGTAAACGTCTTGGCTCAAGAAAAACAAGCCAAAACGCCTGGGCTAGAGAAAAGCAGGCTGGAGCAAAGCATGAGTAAACGCCTGGGCTAGAGCATAACGGGCGTAAACGTCTTGGCTCAAGAAAAACAAGCCAAAACGCCCGGGCTAGAGAAAAGCACGTTTTAATGGAATTCCGCTTATAGGGCTGCCCCTTAAAGAACTTCTTCATGGAATTCCGCTTAATCGGACCGTCCTATAAAAACTCCGCCATTTTTTTCAATGATGAGTGCTTGCAAACTTGGCTGGAGTAGTGCAGAATCTATGTCAATTGCGTAAAATCTTGTTGCGGATGCGGTTTTCTTTAATCCCGACCAATATCCCAAGCAACTTTTCATATAAAAAAAGTGAGGCGTTATGTCAGAATCGAGCAAAAACATCGAGGGAGCTTTTAATTCGGCCCGGCAGCAGTATGCCGACTGGGGCGTGGACGTTGACGGGGCATTGCGGCGTTTATCGGACATTGCCATTTCGCTGCACTGCTGGCAGGGCGACGACGTGGGCGGATTTGAAAACGCGGGCCAGGAACTGGGCGGCGGACTGGCCGTAACGGGGAATTATCCGGGCAAGGCCCGCACGGCCGACGAGTTGCGGGCCGACTTGGATACGGCCCTGTCGCTGATTCCCGGCACGCATCGCCTGAACCTCCACGCCTGCTACGCCGAAACCGGCGGCAAGCGAGTTGACCGCAACGAGATGCGGCCCGAACATTTTAAAAACTGGATCAGTTGGGCCAAATCAAAATCCATGGGCATGGATTTCAATCCCACGTTTTTCTCACATCCCAAGGCCGCCGACGGGTTCACGCTCTCGCACGCGGACGCGGGCATAAGGCGGTTTTGGATCGAGCACGGCATCGCCTGCCGGCGGATCGGGGCGGCCATCGGCAAGGAATTGAAGTCGCCGTGCGTGACCAATGTCTGGGTTCCCGACGGATTCAAAGATACGCCCGTGGACCGCAAGGGTCCGCGGATGCGACTGGCCGAATCGCTGGACGCGCTTTTTGCCGAGCCGATCGATCCGGCGTTGAATCTCGATTCGGTAGAAAGCAAGCTGTT
>JBEKGL010000364.1:0-4690 GCA_050012815.1 Thermoguttaceae bacterium | reverse complement strand
TAACCGTTGAAGAGGTTGGATTGCGGAACAGGCCTTTTTTTGAAAAGGCCGGGATAAAGAGCGGAGTAATCGCCCCCGTTACGCATCAAGGGCAAGTCATAGCGACGCTGAATCTGGCTTCCCACACCCACAAAACCATATTGCTTAGCGCTCGGCGCACCATCGAAGCCATAGCCCTGCAAGTCGGCGGCTGCGTGGCCCGGGCGCAGGCCGAAACAGCCAGACAAATCGACCGGCAAAACTTGCAATCCCTGTATGAAAGCGAATCGCGATTTCGTGCGATATTCGAAAACGCCGCGGTAGGCCTGGCCTTGGGCAATCTCCAGGGAATAATGTTGGTCGTAAACGGCACGTATGCAAAAATGCTGGGTTATACGCCGGCGGAATTAGTCGGCAAAAGGTATACGGAATACTCCCACCCCGATGATGTTGACTCCCAACAAGCGCTTCTAAAGGAATTGTTTGAAGGAAAGCATGACAAAATATTATTGGAAAAACGATACATTCACAAGAACGGCGGCATAATATGGGGGCGGTGTAACATCTCTTTGATACGCGACGCGGAGGGCTCGCCACTTTACGGCATCGGCATAATTGAGAACATCACCGATCGCAAGCAAGCCGAGGACCGGTTGCGGGAAAACGAGGCCTTGCTCCGCGGCTTGTTCGCGAATCTTCCCGATCTTATCGTTCTTGTGGACCAAAACGCAAAAATCCTCTTTGCCAACCGCGATTCGCCGGGTGCGAATAAAGAGTCGATGATCGGCATGGATGGATTCGGCTTTGTCCGCGCTTCCCATCAATCGCAATGCCGCGAGGCCTTTTCCAAGGCATTATCCACTGGTGCGGTGCAGGAAGTAGACGCTTTTGACGTGTTCGATCATCATTGGTCGTGCCGGACCGTCCCTTTCCCGGAACATATTTCCGGCGGCTACGCCGTGGTGATCTGCACCGATGTCACCGAACAAAAACGGTCCGCCGAGGCGATTCAAAAGGAACAGCAATTGCTCCGCAGGATCATCGAGCTGCACGAACGGGACAGGCAAATAACGGCTTATGAAATTCACGACGGCATAACCCAGCAAGTTACGGCCTCGATGTTGCATTTGGAGGCCTTCCGCCGCCTGCGGGAATCCGATGCGAAAACGGCGGAAAAATCCCTGGAAACAGCCTTGAACTTAATCAGCCAAAGCGTCGATGAAGCGCGACGGTTGATCAGCGGATTGCGGCCCTTGATCCTTGACGAGTACGGCATCGTCGAGGCCATCAAGTATCTAGTCTGCGAGAATAGGGAACGCAGCGGCATGCAGATCGACTTCCATCATGACGTCCGCTTCAAGCGTCTGGCGCCGCCGCTGGAAAGCGCCGCGTTTCGCATCGTCCAAGAGGCGGTGTCCAATGCATGCCGTTACAGCCGGAGCCCTATTGTCTTTGTGGAACTCGTCCAGCGCGACGATCAATTGCACATCAAGGTCCGCGACCAAGGCGTTGGTTTTGACCCAAACGCGGTGGAGGAGTCCCGCTTCGGTCTGCGGAGCATCCGCGAACGCGCCCGCTTGCTGGGCGGCCGGGCCAAAATCGAATCCGCCCCGGATTCAGGCACTTCGATCACGGTGGAACTGCCGGTGGTGCTTCAAGCCGAGGAACAAGATTAACCCGCATTTCTAACCAGAGTGCGCCACTGCTTACAAGTGTTTGTAGCAAGCAGTGGCACACTGTTTTGGAACGTACCGGTCTGTTGAGAAATGCGGGTTAATCCAGCGGCTTTCCGCAATGGTCGCAGAATCTGGCGTCGGAGTCGTTTAATTCGTTGCAATTCGGGCATGGTCTTGTTTTTGAAAGCGGCGCGCCACAGCTTTTGCAGAACTGCGCCTCGCCGTCGTTGACATGGCTGCACTTAGGGCAGAGAATAGCCTCCGCCGTCCCCGGGTAAACATGAGTTTGAACGCCCTCGCCGATGCCTTCGCTTACGGCGGCGGCCACGTCGCGGATGGAGTCTTTCGTGCCATCGACCATGTAGTTTACAACGTCTTTGCCCACCGGCGCGACTTCATCGGCGATGTACCGGGTGACCGCGCCCATGAACGCGAATTTGCAAATCGAGCCCCCGATGCCCAACAAGGGAAACCCGATAAAAGCGCACCAGAAATAGCGGGGCGGCCCAAAACCGCCGGACCCAAAACTGCCGAACGACGAGAAAAAACTCCCAATGCCGATTATCGAAAATATCAGGCCCACGCCGGCCACCAGCGGTCCGATTACTCTTAGGAGATCACGGATATCGGAATGTTGGGGATCAATATCCTGCGACATGATTCGGCACTCCCTTTTGTTAAAGGAATTAATACTTTAACTCTCGCGGATATCTTGTATTATCCCCTTTAGCCCGACCGCTTGCAAGCGGGATAAACTTTTACTATTGTTCCGCCCCGGAATTATTTCGGCAGCGCGGTAATTATTGCCCGCAGTGCGTGGTTGACTGATTCTGAAGTGTTGAACACCTTGGCCACGTCGGGATCGAGGGCGACGATGAGCGGGGCTTTTGATCCGCGACGGGCAATACGGTTGGGACGCGCTTTGCTATAGTCGAATTTATATTCGGGGCGCAATTGGTCGCGGTTGGATTTTCGATCTTTGGCCAATTTAACGATTTTCTTCATGGTATCTTATCTTTCAGCTTCATTTTAGTATAATAATGTTGATGAATCAACCACAAAAGTTCGTGGTATTATTTATGGCAAAAACGGGAAGGAGCGGACGTTTTTTATGTCCTCATCTCGTCCAAAAGAAGCACCGATAAATGAGCCGTTTCCTTGCCCGGAATGCGGAAAGATCGAGATGGCGTCGGTCGTTGAAACGTGTCAATTGGCCGATGGATTGGCAATCAAACGGCTTCGCCATTACAAGTGCCGTTCATGCGGGGCAAGGCTGTTCGATGATGCCGCCATGCACCGTATTCAACAATATCGGGCCGAACATCAAGCGGCAGCCCAGTAATTCCGGTTCCCAGGCAATTATCTCAGGCGGCGCCTATCTCGCTTTTTTTATTGTGGACCGGCGATATGAGAATCGAATAATATCCGGATGAAAAGGCCGGCTGGCTCGATAATGAATCGATCAATAAAAAAACCGCGGACGAACGCTTTAATAAGAATAAAGAATAGACTTGTCGATTAACGATCCTTACACTACACAGGCGGGGTAAGTTTGATGTGAAAAATCTATCCGTGGAGGTTTGATATGAAAGCCCAAGAAATGATCGCTTATTGCGGTTTAACGTGTCAAGGTTGCCCGATCTATTGGGCAACACGGGAGAATGATCCAGGGAAAAAGCAAAAGATGAGGGTGGCCATAGCGCGGCTTGGTCAAGAGCATTATGGCGTGGAAATGCGGCCCGAGGAAATAACCGACTGCGACGGATGCAGGAGCGAAGATGATCGGTTATATCCCGGATGTAAAAAGTGCGAGATCAGAACTTGTGCGAGGCAACGGCAGGTGGAAACTTGCGCCCATTGTCCGGACTACGCCTGCGAAAAACTGCAAAAATCCTTCACGGCGGAGCCGAGTTCCAAGATAAAACTTGAGGTGATAAGAAGCGCGATTTAAGAAAAGAACCGGGGCAATATCTCAACGATCGGCGGGTTTCTCGGTTTTTTCTTCGGGCTTATTTGTCTCGGTTTTATTGTCGGTCGTTTCAGGTTTCTTTTCCTCTTTCTTTTCCTCGAGTCCCCGCTGATCAGGCGCGCCGGGCGTGAAAACCGGACCTTCCTCGGGCAATTTATCAAGACCGGGCTGAACGCCGGGCGGTTGGCTGAACGCCGGCTTGGGATCGAATTGGGCGAATTTGTCGTACATTTCCTTGACGGAGGTGCGTTTCAAATCCTCCAAGCGCCGCGAAGACATTCGGGCGAAGACCGTGTCGGGCCACTGGGCCGTTACTTCCGTATAAAATTTGGTTGCCGTTTCCAGTTTGCCCAGCGATTCCCAAGTCCGGGCCAGTCCGAAGGCGGCTTGGGCGCGTAGTGCGGGCAACGGGCTTTGTGAGTAAACCGATTTATACAGCCCCAGGGCCTTGTTCAATTCCGGATTGGCCATAGCCTTGTTTACAAAGAGCATGTTACAACCTTGGGCAAGTTGCAGATCGGCCGCCACAAGGTCCGCCGCCGTTGCGGCGCGAGAATTGGGATAGACTTCGGCAACTGTTTCCAGCGCCGCCGATGGATTAAGCTCATCAAACGCCGTGAAAAATTGCGTCCAAGCCCTGTTCGACTGGGAGGCCGATTCGCTGGTCCACCACGTCCAGAAAATCACGGCTAATATCACCACGATTACCGCTGCCAAGATGACGTTCTGATAGGGTTTGATCTTGGTAAACGTCTGGGTAAGCCATAGGGCAAGGGCATTTTGATGCAGCTTGTGGCGTTCTTCGCTTTTCATGTTCTACCGCCTTGTGGAAATCGGGAATAATTAAAGTGTTGGCAAAAAGATTCACTAATGTGAGTATAAAAGTATAAATCCACCGTCCAGAATACGCAAGATCGGTAAATCAAGGAAAAATCCAGTTGAAATTACCGGAATTCGTCAAAGTCGGCCTGTTGACAGTTCGCATAAAACTCATACATAATTTTCGTTTTATTTTAATTGTTCTTAAGCGCGGGTTGGCGATTTCAACCAAAGCGCGACCAACGGT
>JBEKGL010000363.1:0-4707 GCA_050012815.1 Thermoguttaceae bacterium | reverse complement strand
GGCGTATATTACGCGGATTTAGACCCCTTAGCGTTCCAATGGCCGCCGGCAAGCAGTAATAAGATAATTGATCTTCCGCCGGGTCTGGGGAGCAATCATCGCGGGATGATTATTGTGACCTTTTTCGACGGGCATACGGAAAAGATTCCCGAATCAACGGCCTGTTGGAATGATCCCGATAATCCACTATACGGCGCGCCGTAAAAGGCCCTATTTCCTTGGGTGGTATAAAGTCGTAACCAAACCAAAACCCCCGGTATGTTCACCGGGGGCTAAATAAGTGATCCAACTTCGATATGAAGAATCTAAATCGCTCCCCTTCGGGTCGCGGCTAAACTAATTCCCTCTTCCCTCTTCCCTCTTCCCTCTTCCCTCTTCCCTCTTCCCTATCCCCTATCCCCTATCCCCTATTCCCTATCCCCTATCCCCTCTTTCACCGTGAAGCGGTAATTCAGTATGCGTGGGCCGCCGATTTCGGTGGCGCGGAGCCAAAGGGTTTTGCCCAAAAGTTCCTTGCCGTCTTCCAGGCGATATGTGTGCGGGTTTTCCCCGGCGCTCTGACCGAGGACGTCAACCATCAAGCGGCGGCGATCGGGCGCAAACAGTTCGCAGCGGAAGCTCACCGGCTCAGCCGTGGAGTTGATAAACCGCTGTTCCACTTGGAGTTTATTTTCCGAACTCAGCCGGGTTTTGGTCTCGATGCGCACATCGCCCAGCCCTACCTCAATATGTCTGAGCACGCTGAATTTATATGGCCGGTCGGCCTGGATCTCGAATTCAACGCGCACCGCGTGCCGGCCGCTCGTGGCGGTGTCGGGAAAAGTAATCGAAATCGGCTGCTGCAACTCTTCATTAGGTGTAAGGTGAATAAAGACCTGTTTCGGATTGACGATCCAACCGCGGGGCGCAACTATGGTTGCCGTTGCAGTTGCCTCGCCGGGAAAAGGATTCTTCACCCGAAAACCGTTTGCTTGCGCCTGTCCGGCAATGCTCGGCATACGCTCTTGGGCAAAACTGAAATCGATATACCAACGGGCAATCGGCTTGCTCAGTCCGGTGACGAAGGCGGGCAGAGAATCGACGTGGATAACCTGGGCATTTTCGCGTATATCGGGTTTTCTAGCGCGGCCCCACATATCGACCTGCTTCACGTCTTCGCCGAGGTACAAAACCTCTTCCGCCGGTTTGTCGTTCCAAAGGACCATTACGGCGTCGTTGGCCCGGGCGAAGATCATGTTCTGGCTGCCGCGCGGAAGTTGCATACTGCCTAGAAACCTTGCCCCGCCCAGTTCCAGGGCCGTGGTCCGCCAGGGTAAAAAAAGATCGCCCGGCGTACCGTCTTTATTCATCAAGCCGCAATCGACATCGAAAGGATCGGGGCAAAAAATGGCGTCCGCGCCGTGGATTTTCGCGGCAATCATTTGCTTAACAAGGTCTCCCGCCCGGATGGTGATTGAATCAGACTCAATCCCAGACGTCCCCTCTCCAGGTACAGTGCCAGCGGTCGGGAGAGGGTTTGGGTGAAGGATCTTTGGCAGCGGCTTAAGCGACACCCAACGTTTTTGCGGTGAATCCTTGTCGGCATCGAGATACGCCGCCAGTTCTTGCGGGGAAAGCGGCTGCCGGCTGGAAAGGGCCGTAAACCGCCAGGGTAGTTTCCTGCCGGCCGTTTCTGCAGGCAAGACATTCCGGCAGTCCCAGCCTATACCCAAGTTGATATCTTTAGCCGCACGATCCAACTCTTTTTTAATTCCCGTGAGTTTATCGACAAATTCCGGGTCGGTGGAGAAACTGGTGTCGGTATCGTCGCCCAGTTGCCAACAGCGAACCTGCCCTGATAGTTGCGAGACCACCAACTCGAGCGAGGGATACCAAATTTTCGCTTCGGCGCCGAATATCTCAGCGGCGGAAAGCGGACTTTGTGCGGCGAAGCGCTCGCGTACGTCTTCCGGCGGATCGTTTAATAAACCCACCACTTCGATGCCCTGGATATTTAGTTGCTCGCCGAAGTCCAGGAATTGATTCAACGTTTGGGCGCCATTTTTTTCCGCGAACCAGAGCGGATACTTGACCCAGTTAATACCGGCCTGGCTTAGCAACGGACTTAGTTGTGCAAGCGGGATGGGATGGCCCGCATTGGGCAAGGTCCAACCGAACTCGCCGCCGGCCGGGGCCTGCCTGGGTTCGACGGCCGCCAGGGTCAAATCGCGGCATTGAAGAGCCGCTCCCCGGCCGTGCAACTCCGCCCGCACCCGATAAAATCCTGGTCCGGGAATCGGCGGTTGCCAAATTACGATGCAAGCCTTTGCGGCGGTCGATTCGGCGGCGTCGCCTTGAGGATCGCCGCTTACGTCGCCGGCCTTTTCGCCCAACTTGCGCGTGTCATCCGCCAAACAACGGCCAAGGGCATCGAACAGTTTGAAGGTGATTTCAGTATTCTTCTCCACACACCCCGAGGCCGTGCAAGTCACTTCAACTTTGGCCGGTTCGAGGAAGAAATTAAACGGATGATTTGTTTTCAATTCCAATCGGGGTAAACGGATGAGCCGGATGTCGGCAAACGCCGCCGATCCTTTCAAATCCTCGGCGCCGCGCGGCTCGACGTGCAAACCGATGAAGGCCAATTTCGTTTCCCGGCCCGGAGGCGCGAGGGGCCCCAAACTTATTTTCTTCCATGCGCCGTTGTCGGCCGTTTCCTCGCTTTCGAAGGTAACCAGCGGATGTTTGTCGGCGTCTAAAAACGTTACCGATAAAAATGCGCGATCGTGCCGCAGGTTATCCGTATGTAGCATGCCTTCCAACACGTAACTATAAACCGCGCCCACTTCGATCGGGGTACTAAACACCGCGGCCCCTCCCCCGTCCAGATCGACCCGTAGACACTGCCGGGGGCCATGCGCGGCAAGATCGGCCGGCGCGGGCTGAATTTTGATTTTCAAGTAGCTCGGATAACCTTGCCCGCGCCGCCGGGTCCAACCGTCGGGCCAGCCGTCGAAATTGGCGTCGCAGGCCGGGTCGAAATTACATTGAAACGCCTCGAACGCCTGGGGATAACGCTCGTTTAGCGGAATTTCCGCTTCGGCGGCCATGAACCATAACGGTAATAAGACGCTATTCAAGAGTAAGTTCATGTACTATTTATCGTCTTTTACCGGCGGAAGACTTTTATTTTGTGGATTTTCGCCCGATAGAATTTTCCATTCGGAACGCTGTTCGTCGGTTAGGAACTGCAGGGCGTTATTACGGGCCATATCGTGCAATTTTTGATACTGCTCCGGGCCGATGGTGCCGTTTAAACGATCTTCCATGCCAATTATTACTTCGGACGTTGTGGCGACAATCTGCTGAAGTTGCCGTTTCTGCTCCTCGGTTATTTGCAGTTTGCGAACCACCTGGGGTATCAAAAATACCGAAGCCCCGGGGTTTCGAGACATAATGTGCGTCAATTCTTCCGTATAATTCGACAAGCCTCCCAGAGGCGCCGCATCTTCTCCTGAAGTGAGAATGGGTGTCGCTTTCGATTGGGCTCCGGATGACAGTTTTTCCCAATCCGGCTCTTTATTGCCCTGTTTTGCCGTGGCCGCGATACTCTTCGCAAGTCCAACCTCGTCGCCGACGCGGTTGCCGTTCCAATTTTGCATGAGTAATATCGCCACTACCGGCAAAACAACCACGGCAGTCACGAAAAGCACCCCAAAACCAACCGTCGACGAGTGCGAAGGCATTATATTGTTCAGGTGATCCCTCAGCATCGACCACGACCAACTTGCTTCTTTTTTATCCGGATCGAAGGCGTCGCCGAGCCGACACAGACCGAGCCTGAAACATTCCCCTTGATCATCAGGCGCTAAGTCCTCCTCCGATTCGGGCGGTTCCATCTGCGTGACGTTAATCAAACGGATTTCGTGCCAATCGTCGCCGGCGCGCAACAAACCCTCGCTGTCAATTTCAACGCCGGGCGGTTGCCAAGAAATTACCGCGAACCCGCCGGCCGATTGATCCAACAACCGAACGGGCAAGCGGAATTCGCCGAACCGCAGTTCGCCTTCCTGCCGCAAACTTGGAACGGCACATCGATAAGATTTTCTTTGTTCTAAACTCACGGAAGTTAATCACCAAGGTCTGTTATCTTTCACGCGTCGGCCTATTATAAAATCTAGCATCCCCCTAAAGCGGCTGATGTTCGCCTCAGGAGGTAATGCAAAAAAGTCTTTTTATTAATGCAGTCGGGAAACAAGACGATTTTAATGATGTTGCCTTTTTGCATCATTTCCATCACGATTAGGACTTCATAATCGTTATCGAACTATTTTTTTCGGCTACAACATGTACATTGTCCCTTCCTCGGAACGCTCTTTGTTGCGAACCATTATAGAGGGGGGAGTGTGCTTATGTATGCTTATGCTGCTCTCGCAGACCTGGTTTATCGACGGGCTGGTAGTGCCCTGTCGGGTTGCCGGCGGTTCGATGGCCGTAGGCTTGCTCGGTATGCATCACGATGTAATCTGCGCCGATTGTGGTTTTGCTTTTGCTTGCGACGCAGCCGTGCGCCCGGCAAGTCCCCGGGCAATATGTCCAAATTGCGGATATGCTAATAATAATAATATGGAGTCGCTGCCCGATCTGGATGGAGATCGGGTGTTGATCGACCATTCGGCATTTCTTTTTCGCCGGCCGCGGCGTTGGGAAATCGCGGCCTTTCGGCAC
>JBEKGL010000362.1:0-4722 GCA_050012815.1 Thermoguttaceae bacterium | reverse complement strand
AGCAAATCGAGCCGGTCGGCCCATTGTTTGCGGTTGTAGTTGGTGGTATTTTCAAATGCCGCGTCGGGTTTCATGCGGCCGAGGGCGAACTTGGCTTGCTGCAGGGCGTTTTTCGCCTCTCGGGGCTTGTTCAGGTTTCGATAGGCATTGGCGATTTGAACGTAGGCATCGAGCACTTCGGGATAGTTCGGATAACGACTGGCGGCCGTGGAATAAGCCTTGACGGCGGCTTCGTAATCGCCTTGGGCGAAAAGCACGTTTCCCACGGCAAAGTAGCAATTACGCAGGATCGCCTTTCCCACTGGGGTAAGTTCCGCGTTGTCGCGATCCTTGGCGAGCGTTTCTTGAACCTGCTTGTACTGCTCCAAGGCCTTGGAATATAACTCTTGGATCTGTTTGGCCGGAACCGCGCCGGAATTGCCCGTCGGATCCTTGTTGAGTTTATCCCGGGTCTCGACGGCCAGCTTATAATAGCAGTTTGCCGTCAGATATCGGGCTCGGGCGGTATCGGGCAGATCGGGATAACGCTTGGCGAATTCTTCCAGGCGGCGGACCGCCTCGGCGTAGCGGCCCTGGGCAAGGAGCAATTCCCCCAGCACAAGCAACGAATCGCGCCATTCCTTGCTCTCCGGAGTGAGGTAATCGCTGTTGAGATTATCCGACAACATATTCTCCGCGCTCAGCCAATCGCCTTTTTCCTCATAGGCCCGGGAGGCCGACAAGCGTGCCCGGCAGGCGGCGGCGTCGCGAGGATACAAATCAACACATTCCTTGAGAATCTCCAAGGCCTTGTCCAACCGGCCGGCGGCCAACAGCGATTCGCCTAAATCAGCCAGGGCCTGCGGATGGCGTTGCTGAGCCTCGTTTTTCAGATACGTCTGAAACATGCGGGCTGCGCTTGTGAAGTCTTGCCCTTGCAAGTATGACTTCGCACTATTCCACAATTGATCGGTGTAGTTCTTATTGGCGGGCAGAGTATTTGCCAGTTCGGCATAATAGGCGCCGGCGCGGCGGAAGTGTTCGCGGCCCAGACGGCGAATGGATTCCACCTTGTTGAAAGGCCCCTTGTCGGCCTGGTTGAGCAATGTCTGTCCCCAAACGCCGTGCGCCTCGGCCTGCAATAACAATACTTGATCTCCGGGGAGCAAGGGTCGCATCATGCGGATAATTTGCAAAGCAAATTCGTACTTCTGTACGCCAAGGTAATGCCGATAGGCCGTCAAAACACTTGATTTCAAGCTGTCCAAGGGGAGCCAAGGGTTGTTATAACTTTCCGGGTCGGTTATGCCGCCGAGCACGCGCCGATACTCGCCCAAGGCCTCGACGTCGCGGCCCATTCGGCGGTAAAGTTCGGCCCCTTGGAAACCGGCGGCGGTGCCTTCGGACGTATCGGGGTATAAGTTATAAGTTCGGATGAATTGTTCCAATGCCGAGCGATCGTCGCCTAGTTCCAAATGGCACATCCCGCTCAAATACATTGCCTGCCTTGCGGCTTTGCCGCCGGGGGAATCCTGAAGTGGGGCGGGACTCAGCGTTTGGATTGCCGAGAGGAATTTTTCCCGCAATTTTTGTTGATCGTCGTCGGAGGGAGGCGTTTTTTTCCGCAGCGACTGGGCCTCGTACATCAACACCCTGGCGCGCTGGACCGCCACCGCGAGATTTTTCTCGCCGGACGGAATTTGATCCAAGGCGGCGTTGCACTCGTCGATCTTTCCCAAACCCAGCAGGATTTGCGCCCGTTGGAGCAAGGCTTCCTGACGTTTTGCTTCCGATAGCTTTTTGTCGGCCAATAACAGGGAGTTTTGTTCCAAAGCCTGCTGAAGCTTCGGCGGAACATCGTTCAAATATGTATTGGCCAAAAGGGCGTATATTTCGGCGCGGTATCGCGGCGAGATTTTCAAAGCCGAAAGCAAAACGGGACGGCCGGCCTGAATCTGGCCACTCTCGCACAAACTCTTGCCTAAAAGATAGAGACCTTCGGCGTTGCGATCGGCCGGAAATCCGCGATTGCTGGCCTGCTCTAAATAACGCGACGCCAGCAGAAAGAGCTTGGCCCGATCTTTTCCGGGCGCATTCTCGGCTTCATAGGCCGCCACTGCGCCAAGCGCAAATGCCGGACCGCCCATTTCTTCGGCCGAAAGCGCGCCTTGCTCTTCCAATAGTTTGGCAAGGGTTTGGGCCTCGGCAAAGGCGCGGCGATCCAAGGCCTGGAGAATTTGTTTCATGGTCACTAATTCATCGAGCGGCAGATGTTTTGGCGCCGCGAAAAATAACCTGCCCGCAACAACGGCGGTAATGAGTAAAAATACGACTCCGCCAATTGCCAGCAGCGCTTTTAAACGATTCGCTTTTACCCAAGCGGTAAAACCGCGCGCAGTCTCGGCGGGCAGTCCCGTTTCGACGGAGACTTTTGCCTTGGCGGCGACATTTTGATCGGGAAGTTCTTTGGATGGCATAAGCGCAATCCGAATTCAAGCGTCTGCCCGGACTTAACGCCAGAACGGCGCCACAGTCCTAAGCAGGCTGAAAAGCTAGGAAAAGGCGGGCAGTTTGTACCAAAAAATCCTTCAAGATGTCAATCCACGTTTAATAAGTCTCAGATAATAATTAATGTCGCATGTGGAGCAGGTTGCCAAACCTGCTTTTTGGGCAGATTGCCAATCTGCCCCACGACATTAGAAACCTGAGACTCAATAGTTGCGGCCAAACATCTGACTGGACAATGGGTTACCGAGATTCATGTGCGATGAATGCAATGCCGGCATTGGCATTGCTAGCGTGGCATAGGTCATTCCGAGCAAAGCGAAGAATCTAGCGAGCTTTCGGCATTGGTAGAAGTAATTTGCTCGATGATCCATCGGTCAATGTCGCCCAGCATTTGAGGCATAAGTTCATGCCCGCAAGGATATTGGCGCAACGTGACCGAAATGCCGGCTGTATGCATTAGGCGAAGATTTTCGCAGACTTCTCCGGCTGGATACCGAGTGCTGTGACGTCCGACACAGAGCAAGATGGGCAATTTACGGGCTAAAGACAGATTTGCCAGTGGCGTCCGGCCGATTGGGAAAGCGCCGCAAATAGAGAGAATCCCAGCAAAATGCTGAGGATGGTTCAAAGCTACTCGGAAGGCCATCGTACCGCCGGAGTCGAAGCCGGCCAGGAAAATTCTCTGACTGCAGATATTGAATTTACGCGAAGCAGCCTCTATGGCGTCAAAAATGTGTTGTTCTATCCGTGGAATTTGCTCGTAGGTATGCGGCCAGCCGTAGCCTTCCTTCTCATCACCCCCCACTTCTTTCATACACACGCCACGGGGGGCAACGGCCACATAATTCCTCATGCTCACCAAGGGCATGATTTTCCGTAACTGACGTTCATCGCTGTCCTGCCCGTGAAGCCATACGATTAGCGGGTAAGGATATCCGCGCTCATAATGCAATGGAGCAAATAGGGCGTGTATTGTATCTTGGGAAGCTGGGCAAAATAGGCCCGATTGAAACTCAAATGCAGGTTCGACAAAATTATTTTTTGGGAGTATGTCGGAATGACGGATCCGAGGCATTTTAGCGACCTTATTCGAGAGGGATGATGTGAGTATGATAAGGAATAATAACAGCTTGGTGCCTTATGATCACTTCGAAGAACTCTACACAAGGACGTTCGGATTGTTACTGTACAACAACACCCCGGCAGTTGTCAACGCCATAGGCGACTTGTTGGACGTTCTTTAAAAGAATATTATCCACAAAGAATTAAAAAGAAATATCCCCCTTAATTGTATAGGGTGACTTGACAAAATTAAATTTCAAGGAATCGTTCGTGAGCAAGCATATTTTTTTTCTGGCGGCCGGTGCTTGGCTGGCTGCGGTTTCGGCCGGTGCGGCCTTGGACTCGATCAAGACGAAAAGCGGCGGCATCATGGGCAAAATCGTCAGTGCCGGCCCGCTTAAAGTTGAAATAGAGCATGGCGCCGGCGCCGAGCACAAGGAAATTCCGGTCAATCAGATTGACGCGATTTTTTACAGTGAAGAGCCTGCCTCGTTAAAAAACGCAAAAAGCAATATTCTCAGCGGGCATTACGATGAGGCTTTAAATCTGCTCTCTCGTCTCAAGACGGATGTTATCACCCGCAAAGAATTCCGCGAGGACATCGATTTTTACACGGCTTTGTCCTCCGCGCAGTTGGCCATTGGCGGAAGCGGCAAGATCGTCGACGCCGGGCGGTTAATGATCGCCTTCACCAAAAATTACCCCGACAGCTATCATTATTTTCAAGCCTGTGAAAGCGTGGGCGATTTGTTGGTGGCCAACCGCTCGTTCGCTCAGGCCGAGGAGTATTACGCCAAGGTTGCCAAAGCGCCTTGGTCGGATTACCAGATGCGGGCCGGCGCGGCCATTGGACGCGCGCTTTTGGCCCAAGGCAAAAATCCCCAGGCTTTGGAAGCCTTTGAAAAAGTCCTTGCCGCCGAGGGAGATGACGCCTTATCGCAAGCCCAACGCCGGGCGGCAAAGCTGGGAAAGGCCGCCGTACTCGTGGCCATGAAAAAAAACGTCGAGGCCGTCAAACTGATCGAATCCTTTCTCGATAAAGCCGATCCGGAAGACGCCGGCAACATGGCGCGGGCATATAACATCCTGGGTAATGCCTTGCGCCAACAAGGAAAGACGAAGGAAGCCGTACTGGCGTTTCTGCACGTCGATCTGCTTTATTCATCCCTTCCC
>JBEKGL010000361.1:0-4726 GCA_050012815.1 Thermoguttaceae bacterium | reverse complement strand
TCGCCGAGTGGAGTCGGGCGTTTTTTCCGAATCCAACAGCATATCCAGGCCGTAAAGCTCTTTGGTCCAGAATTCCTGCATCGCCGGCGGGGCCGAAGGGATGGGTTTTAAGGCGTCGTCCCTGCGCCCGGCCAGTACGTAAAGCATTCGCAAACGCGCCTGCCGGGCCAATTCGTCGGCAGTCTTGGGATTGCCCGGCGTTACGGCCTCCATGGCCTTGATTGCCGCCGACAATTCTCCTTGCAAATTATCCGGGTCCCGGGAAACGGGCACATTGGACGAGGCGCTTACTACTCGATTGGCGGTTTCCTTTACAGGCCGTTCCTCTACGGCGGGTTTTACTCCTTGCGAAACGCCGGGCAGTTCCGCTGCGACAGGATAGTAATCCTTAGGCGGCGGTTTCGCCGCCGCCGGCGCATCCCCGGCAGCCGGCAGCCGGCCGACACGTTCCGCGGGCTGATTGTCGCCGGATAAAGGATTGCCGCCGGTCGGAAGATTGCCGTTGGCTGCCGTTGTCTCGCGCTGGGCCGCCCTGCGTTTATAGGCGATAGCAGCGCGGAACTGCTGCATTACCAACGGCCAAAGGGCCGGATCGGTTTGCTTGAGGTCTTCCATCAATTTATTTTGGGCGGCGGGATCGAGCGTGCCGAGTTGCCGCAATTCTTCCATGATCTCCTGCATGGCCTGGGCGTTGGCTTGTCCGTTGGCCGATGTGCCCTGTGGATTTTGGTCGTTTGCCTTGGAAGGAGTTGCCGTTGCCGCGGTCGATTTGTCAGAGACCGGCGATGCCGACCTCCGGTCGTTATTCTTCCCTGCCGACCATGGCGACGATGCACAGCCGCTTAGGATCATCCCGGCTAGCAAAGGGCCGATGATTAATGGCAACCTGCTCATGACCGCATGTCGAATGACAAACAAGAATGAAGAACCTGGAAAAAGGTATGTCAGTGCGATAAGCCACAAAAGTGGGGGGATGGTACTAAAAAGGCTTGTTTTGTGCAAGACGGAATTTTAATGTTTGACAACAATGCAATATTTTGGATAAACTGATTATATAACCTGATCTAGGTATATAAGTTGGAGGCAGCGTCGGCGCCCATAAAAATTTGTCATTGTTTTTTTCCTGCGGCAATGGCAGCGGGTGCTTTCTTTTGCGTGCCCTTTAAAGCAAGCCCATAGTTTTCTTTGCCCTCCTTGCTGAGATTCGATAATCACTCGTTAGAGTGGTTTTCTATCGTATCCGGTCCGGCGGAAACCTTGAGTGCACGCAGTATGTTCGGCGGCAATTTTGATTTGCTTGATAAAGCAGTGAAGGTTTCGTGTTACGCATCTATGAAACAAACCGGTGGAAAATTAAAAAAAGGATTCATTCATGAATAAAAAGTTTACTTCGACGTGGGTTATTGTTTTCTGTACAACGTGTTTTTCTTATGCACAAACGATTGAGGTCAATCTCAATTCCAGGGCGTTACAAATTATTCAAAGCAATGGCATATTGTCCAATGCCGCGATCACAACCATAAGTGATTACTCCGGAACTATTCCCTCGTCTTATGACCTCCGAAACGTCGGCGGCAATAATTACGTGACCGACGTCAAGGACCAGGGCCGTTGCGGCAGTTGCTGGGCATTCGCCACCTATGGCGCCATGGAAAGCGAGTTACTGCTATCCGGAGGCCCGTCCAGCGACTTTTCCGAAAACAACTTGAAAAACCGTCACGGTTTCGATCTGGGGCCTTGCGCCGGCGGGAATACTTGGATGTCCATGGCATACTTGAGCCGGCTGGCCGGGCCGGGCACGGAGGCCGACGATCCGTATAATCCCATTGATGATCGCTCCACGGCCCCGGTAACCATTTCCCGTCAACGTTTTCTCCGTAACTCGAACAATTACGACACCCAAACGGAAATCAAAAACGCCGTTATGACCAAGGGCGCCTTGTCTACAGATATGTATTATGACAACTCTTATTACAACAGCGCTAACTCGACTTATTATTATTCCGGCGCCACGGCCTCAAACCATGCCGTTACCATCGCCGGTTGGAATGATAACAAGGTCACCACCGGCGGGACCGGCGCCTGGTTGATTAAAAATAGTTGGGGGGCCGGCTACGGACAAAGCGGCTATTTCTGGCTCTCTTATCAGGATACTGTAGGCGGCAAGTTAGGCACGTCGTTTGAGACCGATCCCGCCAATACCGTCAAAGACGTTTATTACCACGATTATTATGGAGATGTTGCGGAAGTTAATGTGTCTTGGGCCTCTAATGTCTTCCACACCAGCAAAGCCGGGCAACTCAAGTCGATCGGATTTTATACGCAAGTAGACGCGGCGAGCTACCAAATCGAAATCTACGACCACTGGACCGATGGAGATCTTTCGGGATTGTTGGCTTCCAAGTCCGGCACGATAGACAATTGGGGCTTTCACGTGGTCGACTTGGACTCTCTCGTTTCCCTGGCGAATAACGATGATTTCGTGATTCTTTTGCACATTACCAACGGCGGCGATTATCCGCAAGCCATTGATTTCGAGTATTCGGGTTACAGTTCCGGATCAACGGCCGGCCCGGGCGAAAGTTACTACAGCTTTGATGGCACTGATTGGACTGATATTTACACCTGGAATACCACGGCGAACTTTTCCATCAAGGCTTATACCATTGACGTTCCAGAGCCGGCCGCATTAGCGCTGCTGGGCATGGCGGGTTTGGCTTTCGTTCTCTTTGGCATCCGCCGACGGAGCTGAGGATTACCGCCGACGTTCGTCTACCTGCCAATGCCAAGCGCCTCCTGTGGAGCGGCCAGCCGGAGCACAAGGCGTTCGAGGATCAGACGCGGGTGCATGGCGCTGTCGCCTTTCAAGTCGAGATCGGCTTCAAGCAGCCATTGATAGAGCCGTGCCCCGCGACTGCGACCTAACCGGCGGAGTTGCCGTTCGGCTTTTTGCAGCACGAACGGTTTTACGCCGGCTTGTTCCAAGGCTTGGGAGGGTGCGATCCGGCGGCCGGCGGCCTCGGCTTGCAAGACTAAGCGCGTGGCGGCGGCGAAACGCCGCAGCGAAGCGGAAATCTGCCCCAAAATCCCCACAGGCTGTTCGCCGGAGGCCAGCAGCCGGTCGAGTTGGCGCATGGCCTCGGGCAATTTGCCGTCCAAGGCGGCATCGAGCATTTCCCAGGCGGTTTTTGCCCGCCACCCGCCTACGTGCCGGGCTACGAGTTCGGGCGTAATCCGCTTGCCTTCGCCCAGGGTAACGGCCAGTTTGGCGAGTTCCTGATCCAGTAGTCCCAATTCTAAACCCGTCAGTTCCACGAGTGCGTCGGCCGCTGCCGCCGAGAGCGGCAGATTGTGGCGCTGCCTGGCCCAATCGACCAGCCATTTGGTCAGACGGGCCTCGGCCGGAGTGCCGCATTCGACGGCCAATCCTTCGGCGGTGATCAATTTGTACAGCCTGGTATTGGCCGGAAAAGAGTCCAGGTCCAAAACCAGTACGCCCGTGCGACTGGGGCGTAAAACATAGTCTTCTAATTGCCGGCGATAGCGGGAGACGAAGTTGTCGGCCTCTTCCACCACCACCAGGCGCTTTACTCCGCCGAACATGGCCACCGTGGCCAGTTCGTCGAGCACGTCGCGCAGCTCCGCATTGTCGCCATTGAAGGCGGTGAATGAAAAATTTCCTTCTTCGCGGCCGAGGACCGCTTCGCGCAGCTTTAATAGCGATTCTCGGCGTAAAAACGACTCATCGCCGTAGATCGCCGAGACCGGCCGAGGCGGATGTTTTTCCGCCTGGAAAAGATAGTCCAAGGCATGAAGAGTTTTGGCAGTCATGGCGATAATCCGTTACGAAGACATCCGCCATTCTACCAGCATTTTTCCCCGTGAAAAGAGTCTTTTCCAAAACTAAGTCTTTTAAGGGCCTGTAAAAGAATAAGTTGATGAATTTATATAAGGAGGGCAGGCATTCTTGCCTGCCTTTCACGGACAGACAAGAATGTCTGTCCTCCTGAAATTGCACAAGTTATTTTTTTACAGAGTCTAATTCTTCCTGCACGGTCTTCATATCGGCATCGACCATCATTCGCGCCAACTCGGGCAGGGAAACGGTGGGTTCCCATTTTAAAATACGCCGGGCCTTGCTGGCATCGCCGCAGAGGGTATTTACATCGGCCGGCCGTAGATGTTTTGGATCGACGTGGACGTATTTTTGCCAATCGAGCCCCACGTGCGAAAAGGCCAGTTCCAGGAAATCGCGCACCGAGTGTTTTTTACCCGTGGCGATCACGTAATCGTCGGGGGCGTCCTGTTGGAGCATAAGCCAACATGCACGGACGTAATCTCCGGCAAAGCCCCAGTCGCGCAGGGCGTCGATATTGCCCATTAATAATTCCTTTTGCAAGCCGAGTTTGATCCGCGCAACGCCGTTGCTGATTTTGCGGGTGACGAACTCCCTTCCGCGCAAAGGCGATTCGTGATTGAAGAGTATGCCCGAGCAGGCGAAAATGTTGTAACTCTCCCGATAGTTCACCGTAATCCAGTGGCCATAGACCTTGGCCACGCCATAAGGGCTGCGGGGCCAAAACGGCGTATGCTCGTTTTGGGGCTCCTCGTGGACCTTGCCGAACATTTCACTGCTGCTGGCCTGATAAAAGCGGATCGTCGGATCGACCAAACGGATGGCCTCCAACATGCGAGCCACGCCCAAGGCGGTGAACTCGCCGGTCAA
>JBEKGL010000360.1:0-4738 GCA_050012815.1 Thermoguttaceae bacterium | reverse complement strand
TTAAGCAACTGAACAGTATCAATGTCAAAAACATTCCTGGCCGCGCTGAAAGGGCCCAAAACCTGATGCGTTCCGCTGGTGCATAATAGGTTGCCGATTCCCAATGCCTGCGCCCCCAAAGCCTCGGATACCAAGGCGATGCGATTGCGGTCCCGGGCAATAACGTGAAGGATCGGCTCCACGCCCTCGGCGGCGACGATCGCGGCCGCGGCCAGGGCCGACATCGAAACCCGGTCGCGGTTGTCGCTGACTCCCAAACAGTGAACTTTTCCGGCGTAGCGGCGGGCCGTCTCCCGCAGTGGGATCGGATCGCCCCCCTGGGGTGGCGATATTTCGGCCAGCAGCAGCGTTTTGCCCGATTCGATGCGTTGTTTTAAGCCAGTTATATTTTTTTCCATGCCTTAACCTACAATCTCTATGATCTCGTGTTTTCCATGCTGACAGGGCTCTTGCCCAAATCGCAAATCCGCTCCACAAAGGCGTGGATGATGCGGTCGAATTCTTCCCTGGAGTCGTCTGGAGAAAAGAAAAACTGTTCGGCGCGCTGGCTCTCCAATCCGACTTCGCCCAACAGCCGTTGAATGGTACGGATGCGGATCTCCGCCCGATAATTGCCCTGGCCCAGACGACATTCTCCCTTGGGGCAAGATATTACGCACACCCCGCAAGCGCCGCCCTCCAGGGCGTGCATAAGATATTGTCCGTCCATCTTGCCGCTGCACGGCACTTCGTGGACCACGACCCCTACGCCATTATGCTTCCATTGGCGCGGCAACGGCGCACCACCGGGTATGCTGCGGTGGCAAACATAAACTATCACGTTTGGAGACACGGTTGCCGTCATACAAATCCTATTAGTGTAAGAAGGATTTTATCCGTACAGGTTCAGCTATTATAGATTAGTATGTAGTATTACAAAAGGGATTTATAAACAAATAAAATATAAGAAATAATAATATGCGGATAACCATTTCTAATACTTGTCATTTTCACTCTTTATATACCACATATCCCACGAGTATTTTGGAGGATGCCCGTTTGTCGGCCATGACATTTCCCTTGACACGTCCTTTGGATGTCACTACTCTGGGCGGTCCATAGTAAGAGCCTATCCAAAAACTCCCCTCTCCCTCCGGGAGATGGCCAGGGTGAGGGTGGATTTGCAAATATATGTTGCAATATAACTGCTTCATCATTATAGAGTTAAAAGTTTTTGGATAGGCTCTAAATACAGTGTTCTTTTCTTAGCGGTTTCTTTTGTTACCCGGTGGTCCAGATATGCCCTTCAGGTTGGGCTGGATAATAGCGCTGTTGCCGGCATTGCTGGCAATTGCCGGTTGCACCAAGCCCTTGATAAAAGGCCGTTCGCCGCTGGCCCCTGCGCGGATGTCGCCCGACAGTTGCGTGTTGGATGTGTTTTTCGTGCGGGTTCCATTCGGCGATCCGCGGGCCAACGAAGAACTATGGCAGGAACTCGACGAGCAGCTTTTTGCGGCCGATTTGCGCGAACGCCTGATGCACAACGGTTTCCGCGTCGGCGCGGTCGACGGGCAGATTCCCGTCGTGCTATCGAACCTCATGGAACTCGGCGACAAACCCGCCCCCACTGACGAAGTAAAAGGCACTAATATAACCGATCTTGGCGGCAAACCCCGGGTAATGCGACAGCACATGCAAATCCATGCCGGCCGGCCGAGCGAAATCCTGGCCTCGGGCATATACGAGCAGTTGCCGGTCTTGTTGGCTGAATCGCACTCTTTAAGCGGAGATACTTATAATCAGGCCCAGGCAGTCTTCAATTTAAAGGCCTTTCCCCTGTCCGACGGCCGGGTGCGCGTGGATCTGACGCCCGAAGTGCACCACGATCAGCCCCGCCAACGCCGCGTCGAGGATCAGGGCATACTGCGATTTGATTTCAGCCGGCCGAAACGTGTTTTTGACGATATGGCGATTTCAGCCAAGCTTTCGCCCGGAGGCATGTTGGTTCTGACCAGTTTGCCCAACCTGTCCGGCAGTCTCGGCCACTGTTTCTTCACCGAAACCGAAAACGAGGGCCGGCTGGAACAAAAACTTCTAATAATTCGCCTCTCGCAAACTCAGTACGACGGCCTGTTTGTCGCCCCCGAAGAATCGCCGCCAGAAAGAAAATAAGAGGCCAGGGATTAGTTGTAAAGCCGCGACCATTGGTCGCGGTTTGGTTGCGGCCATGAGCCGCGCTATGGTGAGGGTGATATGGATAAAGCCCTTACCCCCTTACCCCCTGCCCCTATCCCAAAGTGCGAGAGAAGATTTTTCAAGACGCAATCTACCCAATTACCTATTACCTCTCGCCTATTCCCTACAATCTCCCCCCAATCTCAACCGACGGGGTGTATTGGCTCCTTCTTTATACGTATTATAATAATCCCATATTATCCGGCGTGAAATTTATCACTTTTTAAGGGCGGAATCTAAGAATGGGACAACGCCGTATCGGTCGTTAGTGCAACCTACGCTGGCTATAATACGGGTTCCATGGGCTAAATCGGATGATATCAAATCTCAATCTTAACGCTGGTACATATCAAGAGGCGATCTCTGCTCTTCGCCGCGACTGCGTTTACTATTGCGCCAAAAGCGGCATTTCCAAGTTTGCTTGCGGCCGCATTCCTTTCTCTGAATCATTATTCCGCTGCCGTCTTTTCCGTACCACTTTCCTACCATGCCAAGATGTATTTGAAAGGAAACCATCATGAAGAAAATCCATTGTGTTTGCCATGTTCACGTTTTCTGTGCGATCGTTCTGGTATTTGCATGTACGGCATTCTCGTGCCGCACCCTATTTGCCGACAGTTTTGATTGGACGAGCGTTGGGGGCAGCAATTGGCTAACACCTGTAAAAAACCAATTTGGAGGAACATGTTGGGCCTTCGCGGCGGTCGGCACTTTCGAGGCTCGTTACAAACTTACTCGTAACGACGCTTCTTACAATCCCGATATGTCCGAACAGCAACTCGTCTGGGAAACCGATCCCAATATGGGTGGCACAAACGGCGGCCACCCTATGGCGGCTATGAACTACATGGCAACCCACGGAGTCGTCTCGGAGGCTGAATGTCCGTACCAATCGTCGAGTCCCGACGTCGGCATCTCGCCCTACTGGCCTCTCTCGTCGGGGTGGGAAACCCGTTGCTGGAAGTGTACGACGACCTCGACGCACTTCAACAATACGACGACCAGCATAAAGGCCGCACTGAAAACCTACGGACCATCGGCAATTTGTCTCAATGCATCCAACGACTTGTACGGTTCCGTGTCGGCTCTGATTGCGACCATTAACGCGGGCACGACTACACCCACGACCGATAATGGTCACGAGGTGGTACTCGTCGGATATGTCGACGATTCCTCACTCTCGTGCGGGGGATACTGGATCATCAAAAACAGTTGGGGCACTGGGTATGGCACCAACGGCTATTATTATGTTCCTTACGGCTATCTTGAAATTCACGACTCCACCTATGGGCTGACCGGCTCCGTATACTACACCGGCTCGATGGGAACGGCCACCTGGAGCGGCAGCTCCGGAACCTGGGTGAAAGGTGAAAGCACGAATTGGACCTTCTCCGGCGGCACCTACACCTCTTGGCAAAATGAAGAAATACTTGCCATGTTCAGCGCCACTGGCTCGACGGTCAACCTCAGCGGATCCGTAATCGCCCACGGTTTGAACATCACCGGCAGCGGATACGTCTTCAAAGGCGGCTCGCTGACCGTTACTGCCGGCGGCATCACTACCACCCAAGATGTCACCATCAGTTCCCCCATCACCGTCGGCGCCCCGCAAACCTGGACCATCGCCAGCGGAACTACACTGAACATCGACGGCGCTCTGCACACCATCATCAACGACTTGACCATCGCCAACGAAGGCACTGTTTATCTGAACGGCGGCATCGACGGCGGCGGCGTGCTCAACACCTATGGGGCCGCACCAGGCAATATCACAAAAACCGGAACAGGATGCCTGTATATCACAGGAACCATGAATTCCATGAACAATCTCGATATCTCTACCGGCGCGGTCCACTTCATCGGCAGCACTCTTTCCGTGGCCGGCACTTTGTCGCTCGACAGTAGTGGAGCGCTCTCGATCACCAACGGCGGCACCGTCAGCAGCAGCTACGGTTACATCGGCCAGGGGAGCGGATCGACGGGCTTGGTCACGGTGGACGGCGCCGGCTCGACTTGGACCAACAGCAGCGATGTCGTTGTCGGCTGCTACGGCTGCGGAACGCTCATGATCACCGCCGCAGGCGTTGTCAGCGATACCAACGGCTTCCTCGGCCTCACATCCGGCTCGACGGGCACTCTGACTTTGGACGGTTCCGACTCGACATGGACCAATAGCGCAAGCCTCTACGTTGGCCATTACGGCAGCGGGACGCTCTCGATCACAGGCGGCGGCGCTGTAAGCAATACGAACGGCTTCCTCGGCCTCGCATCCGGCTCGACGGGCACGGTCACGGTCGACGGTTCCGGCTCCACCTGGACCAATAGGAACGCCCTCTACGTCGGCGAATACGGCGGGGGAATGCTCTCGATCACCAACGGCGGCAGCGTCAGCAATACTTATGGGTACATTGGCGTCTATTCCGGTTCGACGGGCACGGTCACGGTCGACGGGTCCGGCTCCACCTGGACCAATAGTAACGCCCTCTACGTCGGCAACTCCGGCAGCGGGACGCTGAAAATAACC
>JBEKGL010000359.1:0-4739 GCA_050012815.1 Thermoguttaceae bacterium | reverse complement strand
TTGCAGACACGTGTTCTGCAATACCAGGCGAGTGTGGGTTTCTGCGACGCCGGTCGGCGCGGTAATCCAGACGTTCTGGGCCTCGGAAAGGCGCAATGATTCGCCGGAGGCGAGCAAGGCATCGATCGTAATGATGGATTTGCCTCCGGGTTGGGCGATGGACTCCAACAAGTCACTTACCGTGGTAGTCTCGGTGCGGCTGAGAATGCCTTCCAAGTCCTCGCGGGGCAGTTGGTGCCGGCGCGCACTCAGGTTCAACCGGCGTATGAGTGACGGTTGCGGCTTGCTGTCGGTTAGCAGTTGCCGGAGAACGTGACAGTACTCCGGCGCTATATCGCGGGCGACATGAAAACGCGGGTGAAGGGGGGTAAAATGGCCCGACCGCCAAATTGAGACGTTGCCCAGCGGTCCGTTTTGGCTGTTATTGGGTGCCTTTTGGTCAAGGACATCGCATACCTTGGCGCTCTGGGCGGCCTGTTCGATTTCCAACAGGTGACGTACCCGTTCAGAGCGGTCGTCGCCGACTGGGGGAAGCTCGATGAATCGTACTGCACGAATAGCGCGATTGTGCTGGCGACGCGAAGTGACATAGGCAAGTGCTTCGACGACTCCAGCGGCAGTGTTTTTGTGAACGCGTGGCCCCAGACCGGCATAGGATATGCCGCCCGTAAGGTCCAGTTCCACCTCGACCGTTGCGTTAGACCAGTCGATGATCGCCTTTTCCAGGGCGGCTGTAGTCAACAACAGGCCTGCCGACGCTGTTCCGCCAGCTACGCTACCCTTGCCTATGATACGCACGTGGTCGAGGACTCCGCCCGATGCTCGCATCAGGAAGTCGAGCATCTCGCCCTCGATAAAGGCCCGCATCTCGCGGGAATCCAACAAGAGCCGTGTGGCCAGGTATCCGATTCCACGGTGTTGGCCAAGGCCAGAATCAGCGTTCATGCCGGCTGTGCTCCCGATGCACTTCTGAATGGCCTGCGAGGCTCGCTCCGCCAGTGTTTTCGCCGTGTGGCCCTGTCCCAGAGGGAATGCCTTCACATGCGGTGGCATGTATCCACAAAGAAGTCGGCGCAGTTCGTTTTCCGCGTCGATCAAGATGACCAAGTGGGCGTTGCACAGTTTCGAGTAACGGACGATTGCCGCACTGTTGCCGCCCTGGATGACCAGGATTACGATGCCGCGTCGAGCACGGCTATTTGGATGGACAGTGAAGAACATGGAATACCTCCGGTTTGGAATTGAGGGGTTACTGAAAATTGCCAATGTTGGTACTATTCACAATGCGTGGTGCCGCGGGCAAGCCGCTGGCGTCGTAAGTCAAAATGGGATGTCGTCATGGCGGTTGACTTCTGGCCAATTGTTCAAAAAATGGGTTGCACCTTCGTCGTCGGTTTCCGTCCACGATCCCTGGTAATGGATGAAGAACCAGTATTCGCGGGAACGCCACGTCTTGAGCAATGTTGCGCCGTTGCAGCGAAGGAGCTGCAGGCCGGTATTCGTATTTGTGGCAACGGCAGCCCTTGTTTCATGTGAAATGACGAAGCTTTCGGCACGCTTGATCGCCGGCAGCCAGTTGCTCACAACTTCGTTGGGCAATACGAGCCGGGTCAAATATCCAGATTCGTACGACTTGAGGAACAGTGTGAAGCTTTTCAAGTCGGCCTGGAACTCGCCGATATCGCTGGAGAGAACTAGACGACTGATGCGGAACGTCGCGATAACGGATCCGTTCAGGTGTAACCGGACAAACCCGAGGTCGCATTGGGGAGGGTCTACTTCTTGAAGCATGACTCAGTCTCCTTGTATTTGGTGGTTTGGGCAGTTGAATGGAATCATCGGGTGGTAGAATATTCAAGTTTGAGGTACTTGGTTTCGGGGATGTACTCGATGGGCGCGGGTCGGAAGACGACAGTCGCAGATGGAAAAGGTGCAGAACTCTTGCTGTTGCTAAACTTCAACCGACCACGGAGAAATCGGACTTCGCCCCGCGCAGCATAGTCATGCCACCAACGCCTTGGAGATTGTGACCAGGCATATGATCGACTGTTCCGGCATGTGGCGTGGTGGTTGGTACTAGACCTGCCCGCAGGAAAGTTGTGGTCTCTGTCCGGTTGAGGATGGCGTGTGCAGCCAGGATAGAAGTCAAATCGGGACGATGGAGACGCATGGTTGCAGCGGCTCGGTCGCCCCAACAGGGAGCGCGTTAGTCGAAGAAGTTGTCGGATAGAATGGACTCGCCTAATGATCATCGCAAGAACCTGGTTGATTATCCAGGCCCCCGAAGGCGGTCCAAAGTGAGCTCACTTGCCACTTGAAGTCTACCCGATGTCAGCCAATTTTGCAAGGAGTATAGGTCATGTGTATTGTGGAATTATTGAAAATAGCATGTCGAGTTTGCACGCATTGCATAGTTTGCATAGGAATGCACGCATTGCAGGGGGCGCATGGGTAATCGTCACGGCAAAAAACAGAAAATTTCAAAGTTACTCGGCAGCGTGAATGCTGACAATTCCGTCATCGGCATGATTCAATTGCCAGCAAGGGCCATCAGTAACTAAGCCGCAGCATCGGGTGCATTTGTGGATTAGGAAGAGCGCTGCTGTTGACGGGGGAGCGTAACGATAGTTTCTGTTCTCGGGAACGATACGTGTTCTAGGGGACGGTCCATTTGATGCTGGTTTACTGTGCTTCGCAATGGTTGCAGTGGGGGTTACCCAAAAAGCATAGCTGAAAAAAATCTGCCCGTAAGTGAATGAAGTGGGCCAATTGTGATATACTGACATTTGCTTGGTGAAAAGAAGGGGGAACCATGGGAAACATACTCATACCAAGCGTTAGCCAAGTCACTGGTCTACATCGATGCACCGACCGTTGTCACTCCCCGAAGAGTTTGCTGAAGTCAGAAACGGTTCTCTCATTCGTCACGTTGTACGCTTCCCTGGCGAGGAAAAAGGAAACAACGGCGGCGAGCTGCGGTGAATTGTGCAGTGGTATAGTACAATTGCCTGACTTCATATCCGGCATCGATGTACCCGAGTCATGGCTCCGTAAATCCCGGGGGCATGGGGGCGGAGCCACCATGTCACAGAGGGCGTTGAAGGCAATCCGGCGAGAAATCTGTTGAGGAGGGAGAAAATGAAGCTATTCACAGTTGGGTATGGTGGAGCCGCACCTCAGGCGTTCCAGGAGTGCCTCGTGAAGGCTGGTGTGCGAACGGTCGTTGATGTTCGGCTTAGGCCCGATCGAGCAAGTATGGGCGCTTACGTCAAGGCGAAGGCTCGTGAGAAGGGGATCGAGCGGTTGCTGGGTGAGGTCGGTGTTGAGTACCGATCACTTCCGGAGCTTGGCAATCTGTTCTTGGATTACGATGACTGGCGCGAACGATACACGGCGCTGCTTGCGCGGGCGGGCGAGCTGCTGGTGTCACGGCTTGCCGATGTGCCGGGGCCGATTTGTTTGCTGTGCGCCGAACGCCGACCTGAGGATTGCCACCGAACGTTGATCGCCCAGTACCTGGCATCTGCGGCGGATAATGAAATTGAGTACCTCGTGCCGTAGAATTGTGCAATTGAGTACCACGAAATACCACGAAACGTGGAACTCAGCACCGTCGGCAATTGGTTTTTGCGGTAGCTCTCAGCGGTTTGCATCGGGTGTTGGACCATCAATAAGCGGGCAGATACGCCCGTTCTTTAGTTTCGAACTCGTGGCGGGTCGTCGTCTTTCTTCTGGAGGGTGAACGATCTTTGCTTTACCAAGCGATCACGGGCGGGCGTGGCAGTATTCTGTGTCGTCTTCGATTGCGTTGGTGGTGACTGGCGCCCGCACTCACAACTCCGTCAAGGTCGGTCACGGCCTGGCATCAATCAAAACGACCGCCGCGGGCTTGTTGTCGAATTCTTGTGGTGGACAACGAGCCTCGGAATGGCTGGCAAGGCCTTCCAGGCTTTGGGCATCGATGTACCCGAGTCTATGGCTCCGAAAACCGCGGGGGCAGCGTCCCCGCGTCGCCCGAGGCATTACTTAAGGAATTCATGGACCTGTTATCCCCGGTTGCGATCCCTTCCCTCGCATTCTTCTTCGGCGTGTGTGCAACACGGCATCGCGACCGCGCATAACATCGGCGAGGCCATGAGCAACTACCACAACACATTGTCGCACGCGCGGGACGCCAGCGGTCGGTGCTACGCGAGCCGTGCCCGTGGTTCCGCACCTAACCAAATGCTCCTGGATTTTGACCGGCCCGCCGAAGCGGAGTCGGTCGCAGCGCTTCCTGCGGCGGAAAGCCCGGTCGCGCGGTTCGCTCGGCGTCTTGCCGCACTCTTGGAAGGCGATCCGTCCGTCAAGTTCGACAACACGGCAATCGACCGACTAGCCCAAGAGATTTTTGGCAGTTCGGCGGGTCACGGCCGTGACGCCTATGATGCCGCCGAGGCGGGCATCAATATCTATTTCAACCGGATGGGTCTTGACCTTGGCAATGTCCCTGCCGCGATCGACAAACTTCTTGCCGCGCAAGCCCGGCTGCCCCTTCAGACCCGACGCAACCAGATTCAAGTCGAGTTTCAGCAGTTCAGCACGCCGCCGACCGAGGCCCTCGTGGTAGTCAAAGCGGCCGCACTCTGCCCGGGAATGTCGGTCCTGGAGCCGAGCGCCGGAACGGGCAATATTGCGGTCCTCGCAAGGCTCCTTGGAGCAGACGTAGACACCAATGAAATCGACTCACGCCGGCGTGA
>JBEKGL010000358.1:0-4745 GCA_050012815.1 Thermoguttaceae bacterium | reverse complement strand
CGAACGCCGCGGGCCGATTAGAATGACCACGGTCCGCGCCGCCTTGGTTCGGCATTTGACCGAGGCGTTTGGATGCGATCGATATCACCTGTTTACGGGCCATTCGTTGTTGAAGTCGATATAATCGTTTGAAAAATAAATAATGGATTGCAAATTGTAAATTGAAAATTGCAAATTGAACAAACGATATGTTAGGCGAAGTAAGAATATGTCTTTCCCCATTTCACATTCTCCATCCGCCTCCACGTCGCTTCCGCGATGGCTGAAGCGCAACGTCCCCAAGGGCGACGCCAATCATTTTACGGCCAGATTGATAAACGAGTTGGGGCTGCAAACCGTTTGCGATCATGCCAAGTGTCCGAACCGCATGGAATGTTACGCCGAGAAGACGGCCACGTTTATGATCCTCGGCGATATCTGCACGCGGGGCTGCCGGTTTTGCAGCGTGAAAAAGGGCAAGCCCAAGCCTATTGATCCGGACGAGCCGCGCCGCGTGGCCGAGGCGGTGAAAACATTGGGGCTCAGACACGTGGTCGTTACTTGCGTGACGCGCGACGACTTGCCGGACGGCGGGGCGGAGCATTTCGTTCGAACCATAGCCGAAATCCGCCGCGCGACCTCGGCCATGGTCGAGGTGCTGCCTTCGGACTTCGGTGGCAACGCGGCGGCGGTCGATTGTCTGATCGAGGCCGTTCCGGAGGTATATAACCACAACACCGAAACCGTGCCGCGCCTGTTTGCCGAGGTCCGCGGACCAAAGGCCGATTATCGTTGGACTTTGGAGATGTTTCGCCGCATCGGGCGGAAAGATCCCAATATCCGACTCAAAACCGGATTGATGTTGGGGCTGGGCGAAACAGTCGAGGAATTGTTCGATACGCTCGCCGACCTGTTGGATGCCGGCTGCCGGATGCTCACGCTGGGCCAGTATTTGCGGCCTGGTCCGGCCCAAATGCCGGTAGCGAGATATCTGCCGCCGGAGGAATTCGACACGCTCGGCAATGCCGCCCGGCAAATGGGTTTTTCGCAAGTTGCCTGCGGACCGTTTGTCAGGTCCAGTTATCACGCGGGAAAATGGTTGGAAAATTCATGGTAAAGCCGCGACCATTGGTCGCGCCGGGTTTAGCCGGCACTCGTGCCGGGCGAGTTTTTATATCATGCCGCAATACGAACTTACAATGCCGGATTTGGGTATCGAGGATCATCCGATCACGGTGAGTTCGTGGTTGGTCAAGCGCGGGACTACGGTAACCGAGGACGAGCCGGTTTTGGAAGTGCTTTGCGGCGGCGTCACGGTCGATCTGTCCGCCGCGATAAAAGGCATCCTCGTGGAAAAATTAGTTGCTTTCGACGAGGTTCTCAAACTCGGTCAGAGATTTGCCGTTATTGAAACGCAAAATGAATAGATCAGTAGGGTGCGTGAAACACACCTCCATGTAGCACAGGTTAAATTGGTGCGTTTCACGCACCCTACTAAATCCGCAAGCGGTTTATTTGCGCTTTACTAATTCCAGCGTTGCCCAGAGGCTTGGATCTTCCTGATAGGGCAGGGGGCTGCCGACGGTAAGGGTTTGTTCGCCCAGTTCGCGATCTATTACCGCATAAGCAAAACCTAGTTTTGGGTGTTCCTGGGGGTCGAAACCGGTAAGGGCGTCGCCGGAGACGTGCGCTTCCAGAAGATAACCATCCGAGAGTTTTTCGCCCCGGACGCTCAGTTGTTTTGGCTGGATGGGCCGGGGAAGTTCCTTGGCCCGGTTGATCGAGAGCCATTGGGCCAGGGGTTCGTCAAGGTTCTGGCCCGCGCCGGCGGGCAAAAAAACCAAGCGATGGCAATAACGGCCGGCGCGGTGCACGTTGTGGACGTCGCGGGTGTCGATCCAGACCTGGAAGCAGTCGGAATCCTCGGGCTTGGTGGCCCGGCACCAGGGCGCTTGGCTCTTGCCGGAGACGCGAACCGAAAACGCCAGGCCCGATTCGTTCCACGCCGCGCGGACATCGGCGATCGGGGTGTGGCCTTCCAACTCGGCGAAATTCGCCAGGCGAAATCGCTCCTCCAACCCTGCGCCGCCGGCGGTCCATAACGGATCGCGATACAGGCAGGGCAAGGAAAAGCGGAAAAGGAATCGGTTTGGAATTAATGAATTGGACATTGGATTATATGTAAATTTGTAATATTATTTTCCTCGTTCCCACGCTCCGGCGTGAGAACACCGGAGAATGTCGTTTTCTCGTTCCCGCGCAGGAGCGTGGGAACGAGGTTCATTTATTTTCCTCGCACTGCTTTAAGGTGTTTTTTCAAAAAACCGGGCAGGTCGCCGCGGGAAAGGTCGGCGATTGAGTTGAACTTCAGATGCAGCATATCGTAATTCGGCCGATTGCCTTCGACCCAGGGCTCGATGCCCAGATCGGTAATTTGGCCCAGGGTAAAGCGGCCTTTGGGCCCGATGAGGTGCAAACGAACGGCGTCGAGTTTTTTGGTTTGCACGGCGGCCCAGGGTTCTTTTTGCTCGGGCAGTTGGAACGGCACGACTTGTTTGTTGTTCCAAAGGATTTGGGCATTGGGAGCGACGGCCGTCAGCAGGTCGATGAGTTTTTCCAGCACTTTTTCGTTCCAAAGGATGTTCTTGCCCAAGGGAAAACCTTTGCGGGAAAAATGCCACTTGCGCCCGAGTTGTTTCCAAGGCTGGAGGATGTCGGAATGTTCCTCGACGCGTTTGGCGAAGCGCGCGAAGCCCCCGACCGCGCGATCGACGAAGTCCCAATACTCTGGCCGGTCGATCTCCTCGTAACTATGAATCCTAAGTTCTATTTCCTGCCACGGTCCGCGTAGGTTTTTGCATTTTACCCTGGGCTCGGTGCCGTAAAGCGGCAGGTCGGGCATGTCGTTGAGCGGTTTCAGGTCGAGTTTTTTGACGAGATCTTCCTGTCTGAACGTGTTTCGGGCGGTGCGGAATTTCATCTTCAGCAGCCATTCTTCGCCGGTGATGGCATGGAAGAACCAGCCGTCTGATTTTTTTTGCCCGCTGATTTCCACCACCGAACGCGAGTTCCAATCGGTTTCGCTGAACAGCTCGGAGCGTTGCTGGATGCGGTCGATGGTCTCGGAAAGGATGCGGCCGTTCCAGCGGCAGGGATTGCCCGTGCGCCCGACTCGATCGACGGTATGCCAGTGTCGGCCGTCGATTTCCCAGGGCATTTTGGCGTCGTGCCCGACCTCGGTGATATCGCGGTCGCTAGGACGGTCGGCCATTTCGGCGGCAAAGTCGAATATTTTTCGTTTCTGAAGCGGACCGGCTGCCAGGATCGGGGCCAGGGCCTCGCCGGTGTGGCAGCGGAGCGAATTGGGTGATGATGCGTCGGTGGCGGCAACACCGGGCACAAGTGCTCGGGCTAAACGCTTATTCTTCCCTGAATTCTGAACCCTTTCAGCGCGACCACTGGTCGCGGCTTTACAAGCGTATGCAACAATATCTTCGGGCGTGCCGGCGGCTATTACGTAACCACCCTCGTCGCCAGCCTCGGGGCCCATGTCGATCACCCAATCGGCCGACTTGACCACGTCGAGATTGTGCTCGATCGTCACGACTGTATTGCCCAGGTCGACCAACCGATTCAGCACGTCGAGTAATTTTGCCAGATCCTCGAAGTGCAGGCCGGTTGTGGGTTCGTCGAGCAGGTAGAGAGTCTGGCCGGTGTCGGGCCGGGCCAGTTCGGCGGCCAGTTTCACGCGTTGGGCCTCGCCGCCGGAGAGCGTGGGGGCGGGCTGGCCGAGCGTGAGGTAATCCAGCCCCACGTCGCAAAGCGTCTTAAGCACGCGGCGGATTTTGGGGATGTTCTTGAACAGTTCCACCGCCTCGGCGCAAGACATGTCGAGCACGTCGGCTATCGACCGGCCGTGAAACATGACGGCCAGGGTTTCGGGATTGTAGCGCCGGCCGCGGCAGGTGTCGCACTCCACCCACACGTCGGGCAGGAAGTGCATCTCGATGCGGATCTGTCCGTTGCCTTCGCATTTTTCGCAGCGCCCGCCCGACACGTTGAAGCTGAATCGGCGCGGCGTATATCCGCGCAATTTGGCCTCGGGCAGTTGGGCGTAAAGCGAGCGAATCAGGTCGAACACGCCGGTGAACGTGGCCGGATTGGAGGCCGGCGTCTGTCCCAGGGACTGCTGGTCCACGCGGATCACCTTGTTTATCTGCTTGATGCCGCGGATGGCGTCGTGCGCGCCGGGAAAGGTTTTTGCCCGATGCAGCGTGCGGGCAAGCGATTGGTACAGCACGTCCTCGATGAGCGAACTCTTGCCCGATCCGCTCACCCCGGTGACGACCGTAAAAGCGCCAAGCGGAATCCGCACGTCGATGTTTTTAAGATTGTTGTGCCGGGCGCCGATGATTTCGAGCCAAGCGCCGTTCTGATTTCTGAATCCTGAACCCTGAACCCTGAACCCTGAACCCTTCCCCTTGATCCCTTCCCCCTGAACCCTGCCTTCTGAACCCTGAACCCCGATGGACGCCATGCGCCGATTTGTGGGCACGGGAATGGCCTTTTTGCCGGACAGATACGGTCCGGTGACCGATCCGCGGCGGCGTGCGACTTGATCGGGCGTGCCTTGGGCCACGATCCGGCCGCCGTTTCGGCCGGCCCCGGGCCCGAAGTCGAGCAGTTGATCGGCATTGGAAACCACTTCGCGGTCGTGCTCGACCACCAACAGCGTGTTGCCCAGGTCGCGGAGTTTTTTCAGCGCC
>JBEKGL010000357.1:0-4774 GCA_050012815.1 Thermoguttaceae bacterium | reverse complement strand
CCCGTCTTTGAGCAGTAATATCAATTTTAATTTCAATGGGCGAATAAAGGGGACATTCTGGTTTTTCTATGAACTGTAGAATGTCCCCTTTTTTCTACCTTTTTTCTCTGGACGGCACACGGCGTGTGCCTGCTACTTTATAGGAAACGCAATGCGTAAACCTTCCATTCCCAAAACTCGGCCGCTGGCGAAAGGAGTGGTGATACTTTACGAAGACAGGGATATTCTTGTGGTGGATAAACCGGCGGGCCTTTTAACGGTCGAAAACGATAGGGAAAAATCGCGCACCGCTTACTTTATTCTGACGAATTATGTGCGCAAGGGCCAACCCAGGTCTCGGGCTTGCGTTTTCACCGTACACCGGCTCGACAGGGATACTTCCGGGGTCCTCATCTTCGCCAAAAGCGAAGAGGCCAAGCTCCGTTTGCAAAACCAGTGGAGCGAGACGCATAAAAAGTATCTGGCCGTCGTTCATGGCAAGTGCAAAAATAGTTCGGAAACCATCAGTACGTACCTGGCCGAAAACAAAGCCCAAGTCGTGTATTCAACGACGGACACGGCCAAAGGCAAGTTGTCGCATACCGCTTATAAAGTGCTCCATCAGACAAAGGATTTTGCTTTGCTGGAAGTCGATCTGCTGACGGGCCGAAAGAACCAGATTCGCGTACATCTTGCAGGTATTGGGCACCCGATCGTGGGCGATAAGAAATACGGGAAAAGCAATGAATCATACACACATTTAGCACTTCATGCCCGATCCATTTCCTTCAAACACCCCGTAAGCGGCGAGCCGCTTACTTTTGTGGCGAAAGTGCCCGGATATTTCAGCAAGCTGGTTGGAAAGATAGATTATGGGGACCGCCCGATAGGCCCCGAAACCGTATCGCCGAAAGCCGCTCAGCCGCGACGTCCTTCGGCTCCTTAGAACGTGTCCTAAAATTACAAAACAAAAGTCCCCTCTCCCTTTGGGAGAGGGTTAGGGTGAGGGCTGAAGCGGAGAAACGCCTTATTTTCGTGGTATCCACAACAGTTGCCCTCACCCCCTGCCCCTCTCCCAAAGGGCGAGGGGAGAATTTACAGACACGCTCTTAGGCAGATGAGTGATGAAAGATGAATGAATAAAATAGACAAGCCCACGGGTTGCAACCCGTGGGCTTGTGTAATGTCATTATCAATATTTACGACATTATGTTTATCACTAGGTTGTTAGGGCATTTGCCGTCTTCGGATGCCAATCGCCATGCAGCTTATGCCGATGCCAAGAAGGACAAGCACGGACGGCTCCGGTACGTTTAGAGCCTTGTCCTTGCTGATAATGAAGGAAGCATCAGGTCCGAGCGTAATATCCCATTGGAATGCCCAACTTACATCGCCCGTTATCGGGCCGTAAGTATTATCCAGGGTTGTCGCCGATTGATCATTGAGCTTGTCAAGCGTTGTTGTGACGGTTGCCGCCTCGTGATATTGAGGGAACCCGGTTACTACCGTCTCTGACAGACCGACGCCTGGTGAACTTTGGGTTACTTGCGAAGAATTAACAAATTTCACTGTGTCGTTGCCGTCGCTGAGTTTAAAGTTGGCGTATTGGAAGAAGTGCAAAACGAGCGTGTTCGCGCCGTTGTTTGCAAATCGGATTTGCTCGCCCATGTCGGAAACGCCCGTCCCGGTTTTACCGCCTCGTAAACTATATGTCAAATCTACCTCCAATCCTGCGTCAAGATCGCCATAAGTGATAACGGCAGTGTCCATTTTTCCGTCGTGGGTAAGATCATAGGTGTCCGCGGCGACCAAACCTAGCGTCTCAATCGATTGTTCCGGGCCCGTGGAGCCAATTCGATACCAGAACCACTGTTTGGCCAGATAATTCGTTCCCTCCACGGTCCATACGTGCGTTCCAGCTTGCGATGAAGGATCGATCTGAACCGTTGAATTTTTATCGGATAGTATCAAGTCCGAATAGCCTGGCGTAGTCATGAAACCCAGCAGAACTAAAACAAAACTGATTATTAGTGCCTTGGATACGAGTTTTGTCGTTAAGCGATTCATCGGTGTCTCCTGAATTAGTTTTTCTTAAATTTGCAAGGTTAATTGCGAGAGTTTTTATGCGCGTAAAAATAACAAAACAAACACTAAACCGAAGCCTTTAGTGGTTGATGGATCACGGTTGGAACCTGCCCAACAAATGAACCCAAAACCAGAATGCACCCTGGAAAGAACCGCCCGGTAAAAGGCGTAATGATAAATTAAACGGGTGCTAACGCTGCCTCATCGGAAATGAAAAGATAAACTACACCTTCAGGTTATGTCACACAACTATCAATATACCAAAATCCCTTCCGATGTCAACGATCTTGTTGTTGTTATTTCTTTTTTTAAGGCTTGGCATCATACACGGAAATATATCAGATGCCATAAGTGTTTGATATATAAGATGATATGGAGATTATTTTGAGTAGCATATTTTTCTGGAAAAAATGGTAATAATGCCCCCATTATGGTGGGCATTAGATTGATGAGTGACGTATGATATGAATCCCGGAAAAATGAATTTGCCTCTCATATCGACGTGTTGCTTCATTCAGTCCGGGTGATGGCCTGATCTAATAGGTCGTTAAGGTTGCTCAAGCGGCGAAGATCGGCGACCAGCCGTGGATGGGCGAAGATGCGGACGCGCTTGACATAATCGTCGAATTGTTGGGTGGCCAGGGTGCGGATCACCGGCGAAACTTCGCCCAGCGGGCGGTACACGCCTTCCTTGGGGAAAAAGATTTCGACGTTGAATTCCACTTCGCGGGCCACGGGCGGGGCGTCGAATAGGATTTCGTGCGGGGCGACCACGCGGCCCAAGGCCGTGCTCACGGCGGCCGCAAATTGCTCGGCACAGGCAATCAGCCAGGGGTATGGCCGGCGGGCCAGACGCTGATAAAAATCGCGATGCTCGATAAAACTGTATTGGGCCAATCGCTTGTACAATTGGCGCGTGGGCCCGAAAAGACCGCCGAGCAATTCGCCCGCCGGGGAGCCTTCGCCGGCTCTGAGTAGTTCGGCGATCATCTCCTGCTCGGTCATGCGGAACAGCGCATCCAGGTCCAGTGAGCCGTGCAGCAGGTAAAACGCCCGTTGCAGCATGGCCGTGGCCGAACGCACGCCGTGATGCCAGTAGACTTCGCTGAACATCACATAGCGGGCGAAAACCATCAGTTCGGCGGCGGTTTTGCCTTTGTCGGTAATGGCCACTCCGTCGCCCGATTGGTTCAGGCACAAACTGCCCAGCAGGCGCTGCTGATCGAAGTGCCGGCCGTAAGGCACTCCGGCATGCAGGCTGTCGCGGAATAGATAATCCATCTTGTCGATGTCGATCGGCCCGGAGATCATGCTGTGCAAAATCCGCGAGGCGGCGTCGCGTGGTTTTTCGCTCAAAAGCGCCACCACGTCCCGCGGATTGACGTCCCAATCGTGCCGCAACACGTCGGCGATTTCGCCCTCCAATATAAAGCTGTTGGCGAAAAGTTCGTGGCTGGGCACGCTGGGCAGGCATATATCTTCGATCGGATGACAAAACGGCCAGTGGCCCAGGTCGTGCAGCAGGGCGGCCGCGATAAAAACCTCGGCCTCGCGAGGGTGAACAGCGTCGGTGAACCGCTGGTCGTGCGAAAGCTGCTTCAGATATAACAACCCCAAGCGATACACGCCCAGGCAGTGCTCGAAACGGGTGTGGATCGCAGCCGGATAAACCAGCGATACCAAGCCTAATTGGCTGATCCGCCCTAGTCGGCGGAAATCGGCGGCGTCGATAAGTTGCCGCACTCGGGCCGTCAACGGCACGTCCACCTCGGGCGGAATGCGCACCATCGAGCGCCGAGAATCCAAAGCAACAACTTCCGGTATGTCGCATAGAGAAGGCATGGGAAAAAATAATGAATATCGAATGATGAATGCTGAATTACAGACACCTATATTAACATGTTTTATAAGACATGGAATAGAGGCCGAGGGGCTGGAATAGCGGAATGATGTCAACTGACGGAAAAGCGTGGGAAACCGCAAGCGATTTCTCTCGCGTACTTTTTTAATTCAATATTCATCATTCACCATTCATCATTTTACATTTATCTCCCAAATCCAGCCCATTCCCGCGGTCCAGCGGACAAGGATTATTGCCAAGAGATAAAAAGAGTAGTGGAAAAAACCATTGCCGTATTCCAGATCGAGCGTGGTTACGGCAACCATCGTACCGGCGGCGAAAAACGGCGGGGCGATAAAAACCCAGTTCCAGACGTCGCCGGTCAAGACAATATCCGACACGTAAGCGAACACGCCCCACAGCAGCGCGTAAATCAAGCCGCAGATTGCCGAGCGGATGAAAAGCAATTTGCTTTTATAGGGTTCCAATTCATCGTCGTAAAGGAAGCTATAACCGGCAATGACCAATAGGGGTGAAATGAGCGCCAAGCCCAAGGCGGTGACAAGGAGGTTATCTTTAAAGAGCCCTATTTTCCCGCCCAGCAATGCCCCTGTAAAAATCACCGTCGCAACACAGGCAATTCCCGCCGCGGCCAAGGGATTGAATTTGGCTTCCTGCCGTGCGATGGGCTTAAGCACCAGTTGGCCGTTGGTGCTGTGACCGCCATTATCGAATTGTTCGGGCGTGTGGACTATGACTTCGCCGTTCTTGGCGGGAACCGTGATTGGGTGTTTGCAATTCGGGCAGTGGCCGGATTTCCCGGCGAATTTTTCATTGACCGCAAAACGCTTCCGGCAACCTGGACAAACA
>JBEKGL010000356.1:0-4781 GCA_050012815.1 Thermoguttaceae bacterium | reverse complement strand
CTTAATGCCCGCGATTTCACCGCCGCCGCACAGGTAATGAAGTTCGGCTTCCAATTGATGCAGCTTTGACTTGCTCTCTTCCGCTTCCTTGAAAGGAACATTCCCGCTTTTATACGCCGCTTGATTTAGATCGTTAATAGCACGTTGACTTTCCAAACTATTCCATTGCGATACGACTTGCCGCGCGACTTGCAAACGGATTGCGTTCAGCTCGGCCTGGGCCAAAACCACTTTTGCCTTGGCGGTCAAGATGTCTGGATTTTTTTCCATGGCCGTGGACAAAATCTTGTCCAGCGTTGCATCGGTATTCGAGCTATTGAATGTAACGTACTCGACGGCATACGTGCGATCGGCGTTTGCGACGAACTCGATCAACACGAGCATTGCCGCGATTGCGCATACGGGGAAAATTCTTTTAAAGTTGACTGTCATGTTTTTGCTCCTTTGAATGGGCGTCTTTAAGGGCCATTAAAAGCCATGTGTCATGCTCCGGCGATATGGCCCGTTGATCGGCCGAGGCATATTTCAGGGCGCGTGAATATGTGCGAACCGCCAATTGCAGGTTTTCCGGATCGAGCAGATAACGGTCGGCCTGGCGACATAGGATATCGTACTTGCTGGCGACTATGTAAACCGCTTTTTGATCGGGCGGGCCGGCAAAGTCAGGCGGCAATGTCGCTTGGACGTCTGTTTTTGATCGCCCATCGGCCGCAACCTGCGTGGACGGCGGTTTCGATGGATTTTCTCCGCCCTGGCGCCAAAAAGCCAATGTCGCCATGCCGGCCAGATAACAACCAAGCAGCGTGGCCGCCATCGTGCATCGCTTCAGCCTGCGTCGCCGACGGATCACTCCAAGCGTGCCGGCAAGCACCGCCTGTCGCAGTCTATCGTCGCCGCATATTTTGCTTTTGCCGCTGAGCACAACGTCAAGCGGATCATTTTGGAATTCATCAGGTGACGACATGGCTATCTCCCTAATTAAAAAAAGAATTGTTTTCCCTTTTTCCCCTTTTCCTTTTTTCCTCTTTACACATGTTTCCCGCACATTTTTTCGTACAAATCCCGAAAGGCATCCCGGGCGCGACTCAATAACGATTCGACGGCCTTGGGGGTCGCGCTCCAACTCGCGGCAATCTCGGCAACCGACAGGCCGTCCAAGTATTTTGCCCGCAGCACGGCTTCATGCCGATCCGGCAGGGCATCGAGCACGGCGGCGATTTGTTCTTCCTTTTCGCTGCCCGACTTCCGCAATCCGGCATTAGCGCTTTCACCAACGGCATTTTCGACCGGTTGCGCCGTCTTCAAAACTCTTTTCTGGCGGCGGAAATGGTTCCGAATCACATTCGAGGCAATCCCGCGCATCCACGCCAAAAAACTGCCTTGCCCGGGTGCGAATCTGCGCATCCGCCGAACGGCCCAAAGCCAGGTCTCCTGGACGATTTCGTCGGCCCAATCTCGCCGGCCGCCGCACCGCCAAAGCACATACTGATACAGGCCGTCGAATGTTTCGCCGTACCAAATCCGCCAAGCCTGCTCATTGCCGGCCAGCACCTCCCGGCGCAGCATTTCCTCGCGTAGCACTCGATCATCGGAGTCCATGCTGCTACCTCGGTCCCGGGCAAAACTGGCTTTCAAAGAACTATTGTCGCGTGGGGTGGGAAATCCTTCGGAAATTCTAGAAAGCGGGTTTGGAGCGGACTTATAAGCCGGGTTCTGTGCCCTTGGGTTATTAAGTCAAGGGTGATGATCATTTCTCTAGGGCGCCGATTGCTCGGCGTCTTAAGCGGTCTACCCGGAAGTCGGTAGCGGGCCGGACCGACCCGCGGCAACAGCCGGCTGAACGAGTCAGCCTGCGCCGCGCTGCTCCCTGCTTGACCTTGCTCCTGGTGGGGTTTGCCGAGCCAGGCCGGTTGCCCGGCCTGCTGGTGAGCTCTTACCTCGCCATTTCACCCTTACCTTGCGGCGGACGCACGAGTTTGACCCCATGCGCCCTGACCGCCGGGCGGTATGCTTTCTGTTGCACTTTCCCTGACCTTGCGGCCGGTGGGCGTTACCCATCACCACGTCCTACGGAGCCCGGACTTTCCTCTCGCCGGTACTCGTTGTTGGGCCGATAAGGCAGCCCGCCGAGCACCAACCAGCGATCATCCGGTCTACTCCAAACCCAATAATAGAATACCCGGTTGAGATGCAAGGGGGAAGGCGGAAGGGGGAGGGATTAAGGATGAAGGATGAAGGATGAAGGATGAAGGATGAAGGATGAAGGATGAAGAAGGATGAAAACCGCTTGCGGTTTCGCGCTGTCCACTGCCAAAAGTCCCCTACCCACTATCTCCTGAACCCTGAACTCTGAACCCTGAACCCTGGCAGGTGCCGTGCCGGCGGAATTCGGCTTCCACGGCCGCTCGAATAGCGGTTTTATCCAGGCACCAATCAGGGCCGACCAGGTATTGAGGCGGGGCGTCGCCGCTAAGCCGCTCTATAACACACTCGGGCGGCAGCAGTTCCAGAAAATCTACTACTCGATTGACGTAGTCTTTGAATTGCGGCAATTCCACATCACCCCGGGCGACCATTTCGGCAAGCGGGGTATTGCGAACGGCATAAAGATTGTGCAGTTTTACCGAGTGGATTTCCATCTGAGCCAACTGCCGGGCCGTGGCGAGCATATCTTCGCTGGTTTCGCCTGGCAGCCCAAGGATAATATGCACGCCCACCTGTAAACTACGCTTACGGCTGCGTTTATAGGCGTCCAGAAAAGCCTGGAAATGATGGCCGCGCTTGATCCAATCCAGCGATCGGTCATGAATGCTCTGAAGTCCGTATTCAATAGTCAAAAAAGTTCGCATGGACAGTTCGGCCAGAAGATCGAGCACATCGTCCGGCACGCAGTCGGGCCGGGTGCCGATGGCCAATCCCACAACTTTGGGATGGGATAATGCTGCTTCAAATACGCTTTGCAGTCTGTCCACTGGGGCGTATGTATTCGTGGCCGGCTGGAAATAGGCCACAAAGCCCTCCACGGCATATCGGGCCTCGACACGCCTGATGCCTTCTTCCAACTGGGCCGTGATGGATGACAATCCCAGGCGCCGGCTGGGGCTAAAGCTTTCCGGGTCGCAGTACACGCAACCGTCGTTGGCCAACGTGCCGTCGCGGTTAGGGCAATTAAAACCGGCATCCAGGCTTATTTTCCTTATCTTTTTACCGAACTTCTTGTGATAAAAGAAATTAAGCGTATGATAAAGCAATCCGGCCGTATGCCACTGGGCGTTAAAATGTGGCGATTTGTGTGAATTAGTTGACGCCAATGTAATACCCGACTACACTAAAGGTAGGGAACATTTTCATCCTAATCGGTTCGTGATTGAACTCAAGAGGACGAATTCCAACATGTACGGTGAACTAATTCCCGTGGGGGGTGGTGACCCTATTCCGCTTTTGAAAAAGACCCTCCTTGTGGGCCGGCGAGAAAGCTGCGACATTGTCCTGCGTTTTTCCAATGTCTCGGCCCATCACTGCCAGTTGACGGTCACCGGAGGCTACTGGTACATTCGCGACATGAACAGCCGCAACGGGGTTAAAGTCAACGGCATTCGCGTCACCGACAAGCGAATCGATCCCGGCGACGTGATCTCGATTGCCAAGCACAAATACGAAATGCGGTATGCGCCGGTGGATTTGGGCGCGGTCGGACCGCCGCCTGTTGAAGTGACGAAATCCGATATTTTTGGAAAATCGTTGTTGGAGCGGGCGGGACTTGAACGCTCGTCGCCATCCAAAGACAAGCCCGAAGTAGATCGTTACAGTGACATCCGTTACGATATAACCAAAGACGATCCCGGCCAACTCCGCTTTCGTCACCAACCACGCTAGATGTCAAAAAAGAAAAAAATTCGGGCTGATTTCCGCAAGAATCGCAACGATCGCGCCCGTTTTGCCGATTGGACCAGGAAATACGATAGCGATGAACTCTCGGTGGATAACACACTTCACGGAGAGCGCGTCAGCGGCAAAGGCGATCTCACCCGCCGGCGGACCATTCTAAGCGAAGACGTCTCCTCGGAAGGCGAGAGCCCCTCCGGCATGCAATTGGCAGTGGACGAAACCCTTTGCCGTCCCGGCCGAGTGCTGAGCGTGCACGGACTTTACAGCGAAGTCCAGGACGCCGAAGGCGCGATCTATCATTGCGCCACGCGGCGAATCCTCAAAACACTTGCCACTGACCTGCGCCACGTGGTTACAGCCGGCGATCGGATTTTGTTCCGCCCGGTCGAAAACACCGATCTCAAAGAAGGATTCATCGAGCGCGTCGAGCCTCGTAAGGGAATGCTCTGCCGCGAGGTTCGCCGGCGGCGGCAGATCCTGGTTACCAATGTCGATTTGGTGGCCATTGTTTCCAGCGCGGCCGAACCAAGGCTGAAGCCAAACCTTATCGATCGCATGTTGGTAGCCACCGAACAAGGCAACATCCGGCCCGTGGTGTGCATAAACAAAATCGACCTGGTCGATGCGGCCGATTTGCAGCCCATGGTGGGCGTGTATAGTCAAATGGGCTACGATGTCTTGCTCTTAAGCGCAAAAACCGGTTTCGGCGTCGATCGACTGCGCAGGCTGTTGATCGGCCGGTCCAGCGTATTGGCTGGACAAAGCGGCGTGGGCAAGTCGTCGCTGTTGAATTGCGTCGATCCTTCGCTGCATCTGCGCGTACAGCCCGTCAGCCATGAAACCGAAAAAGGCAACCATACAACCAGCAACGCCCGGCTGATGCCACTCGTGGA